>CAIYKK010000718.1 GCA_903926695.1 uncultured Burkholderiales bacterium | reverse complement strand
CTGAACAATCAGGAATACGTCAAGGACGTGCTGGACAAGACGCGTGCCCAGTACTACTTACCGGCTGGAAAATCAGAAACAGACACTTCATACGGCGTCATTTCCGACACGGCTGACTACAAGATGGAGCAGGCCAGAGAAGATGCCGCCACGGCCCAGAAGGCGGCGATGGACAAGCTCACGCCGGTGATTGGCGAACTGTCCACTGGGTTTTCCAGCTTGGCGACTCAGTACCCGCTTTTGACGGGTGGAGCTACGCTGGCAACTTCAGCGCTAACCGCACTGGCAGGCGCTGCGGGCCTGACGGCGCTGGCGCTTGGGGCGCAAGGCGGTGGCCTGCCTGGGGCGGGCGCTGTGGCGGGCGGGGTTGGCAAGGCAGGTCTTGTGGGCTTGGCTGGCGCTGCAGGCTATGGCGCTGGAACGCTGCTTTACCAAGGGCTTTTGCAAGGCAATGCCATCGGAGATGGGATTGGCCGGGGCATCGCAAAAACCCTTTCGTTTTTTGGAAACAAGGAGGCTCAGGCAGCGGTGCAGGCAGAGTACGACGCCATCCGCGCCAATCAGCCAAAGACTCTGGAGCAGCGCTTGGGCAAGGGCACCACAGCGCTGCCCCTGCTGCAGCAGGATTTAAAAGGCGAAATCGTCGTGCGCGTGACCGGCGCGCCCGGCTTGTCTGTCCAGGCTGACACCAAAACCAACAGCCCACGGATTCCGTTTCGCACGGATGTGGGGCATACCAACACGGCGGCAGGATTCTGATGGCAACGTGGCGCGATGAAATGGGCCAGCTCACGCTGCCCAATGGCCGAAAAATGGTGGCGGGCAGCTTTCGCGGGGTGCCGTTTCGCACCGTGGACGCGGAAATGCGCGTGGGCAGGCGCAACGTGGTCAACGAATACCCGCAGCGCGACTTGCCCTACGTGGACGATCTGGGCCGCCGGGCGCGCCGCTTTGTCGTCGAGGCTTACGTCATCGGCGACGGCTACCGGGCCGAGCGCGATGCGCTGATCGCCGCGTTCGAGGCCAAAGGCTCGGGCGAGCTGATCCATCCGCGCTACGGGCTGCGCAAAGTCTCGGTCGATGGGGACGTGAGCATCAAGGAAACGCCCGAACGCGGCGGCATGGCGCGCATCTCGGTGACGTTTGTCGAGGACACGTCCAACACCTTTCCGGCGGCGGCGCAAGACACGGTGGCCAAGGTGGAATCCACGACCAACGCGGCGGATGTGGAAATTGAAAAGGCGTTTTCAAACGATTTTTCGGTCGAGGGCATGAGCGTGCTGGCGACCGATGCGATCAAGGGCATGACGGCCAAGGTCAATGGGCTACGGCAAATGGCTGAACGGGTGACCAGCGTGGCGGGCCTGAGCGCCATCGTGCGCCAGGTGAGCCTGCTCTCTGGCAGCCTGACGGCGCTGATCCGCACGCCGGTGGTGCTGGTGCAAAGCGTGCGCAGTCTTTATGCCCAGCTGGTGCAGGAAGTGGAGCGCCCGCTGTCGGCGCTGGCTGAGCTGCAGTCTGTGTTTTTTGGCAATGCGCGCCCGCTGGGCATGGCCCGCGCTGGATCGACTCGGGCGCTCGGCCTGGCGAACGATGTGGCCCAGTCCGACCTGCAGCGCGGCCTGGCGCTGACGAATCAGGCGCGGCTGCTGGCGGTGGCGATGTCCGATACCAGCGTGATTGCCACCAGCGCCCAGGCCGTGGCACTGCGCGATGCGCTGGTGTCCCAGATCGATATTGAACTGGAAGTCAACGATCCGCCTGCGGCCGTGGCCAGGGCGCTGACCAATGTGCGGGCCGCCGTGGTGCGCGACGTGGCGGCGCGCAGCGAGTTTCTGCTGCGCCGGGCCAGTTACACGCCGCAGGCCGTGCTGCCCGCGCTGGTGCTGGCGCACCGGATTTATCAAGATGCGCGGCGTGCCGACGAGCTGGCTGCACGCAACGGCGTGCCGCACCCGGCTTTTATGCCAGCGCGCCCCTTGGAGATACTGCAATGACGAACGACAACGACGGTACGCTGATCATTGACGGCATGGCCTACGGCGGCTGGACGCGGCTGGAGGTGCAGCGCGGCATCGAGCAGATCGCGGGCGGCTTCACGCTGCAGCTCACCAGCCGCTACCCTGGCGTGGACGTGCCGATGCAGTTGCGCGAGGGGCTGGCGTGCAAGGTGCTGTTGGGCAATGACCTGGTGATTTTGGGCTATATCGACGAGTACGAAACTGACGACACGGACACCAGCTCGACGGTGCGCGTCTCGGGCCGCGACAAGACCGGTGATCTGGTGGATTGCTCGGCTATCTTCAAAACCGGCCAGTGGCGCGGCGTGACGCTGGCGCAGATCGTGGCGGACATCTCCCGCCCGTTTGGCATCACGGTGGCGGTGTCGCCCGGCACGGAGACCGGCGAGGTCTTCAAACGCTTCTCCCTGGAAGAGGGCGAAAAAGCCTTTGACGCCATCGACCGGGCCTGCAAGCTGCGCGCCGTGCTGGTGACCAGCACGCCCGACGGCAACCTCTTGATCACCAGCGCCAGCACCGTGAGCAGCGGCGTGCGCCTGATCGAAGGTGTGAACATGAAGAAGTTCAATTCAAAACACTCCTGGAAAGAGCGGCACAGCGAGATCACGCTGAAAGGGCAGGTGCCCGGCGATGACCATGAAAACGGCGCCGCCGCCGCGCACCTGAAGGCCTCGGGAAAAGACGCGGAAATCAACCGCTACCGCCCGCTGGTGGTGATTGCCGAACACGGCACCAGCAGCAAGTCGATGGCCGATCGGGCCGCCTGGGAAATCAAGGTGCGCATGGGGCGCGGCAAGCGCGGCGGCTGCACGGTCGTGGGCTGGCGCACCGGCAAGGACGGGCAGGAAGGCCCGCTGTGGCAGCCCAACACGCTGGTGCAGGTGACCAGCGCCCGGATGAATGTGGATATGGAGCTGCTGATCGTGAGCTGCAGCTACCAGCTCGGTGAGCAGGGAAAATTCACTGACCTGACGTTTGCCCGGCCCGAAGCGTTCGAGCTGGTCGAGGGTGTGGGCCGCAGCCGCCTCAATGCCAAGCTGAACGACAAGACGCAAAAAGAGAAGCACAAAAAAGATAAGGGCGACGGCTACAAGCCCTACACGCCGTTGTGGCATCGGGACGCGCCATGATGAACCGCCTGATGGCCCGCGTGCGCGGCATGGTCAGCCGGGCCGTGGTCAACCTGGTCAACGATGGCGCCAAGCTGCAGGCGCTGCAGGTGACGCTGCTGGCTGATCAGGTGCCCGATGACGTGGAACACTTTCAGCATTACGGCTGTACCAGTGTTCCACTCCCCGGCGCTGAGGGCATTGCGCTGGCCGTGGGCGGCAGCACCGGGCACACGGTGGTGATCAACGTGGACGACCGGCGCTACCGTCTCACGGGCCTGCGGGCTGGCGAGGTGGCCCTGTATGATGACCTTGGCCATAAAATCCACCTGACCCGCGACGGCATCGTGATCGACGGGGCGGGCCACCCGGTGACGATGGTCAATTTGACCAAGCTGCGCGTCGAAGCCGACATCGAGGCGACGGGCGACATCACCGACAACTGCGACAGCACTGGCGGCACGGTGCAGGCGCTGCGCTCTGCCTACAATTCGCACAAGCACCCTGAGACTGGCACCACGACTGAAACTACAGACAGCCCGGTCTAAAGCACTTTAATAGCCCTTTTCAGTGTCTTTTACGACACTTCAGGGCATGGACCTCGCCCTCATCTACAACCCCCAGCTGCAAGCTTTCGACCTTGCGCTATCCGGGGCCGACCTGTCCACAGACGACACGCTGGCCAGCGCTGTGCTGGTATCGCTGATGTGCGACCGGCTGGCCGAGCCGTACGAAGTCCAGCCGGGCCAAGACCGGCGCGGCTGGTGGGCTGATGCCTATGCCGACAACGAGCACAAGACCGGCTCGCGCCTGTGGCTGCTGGAGCGTGAAAAGCAGCTGCCGGGTGTGGTGCTGCGCTGCAAGCAGTATTGCGAAGAGGCTCTGCAGTGGTTCATTGATGACGGCCTGGCCACGGCCATCACGGTAGCCGTTTTTGTGCCGCGCATGGGCTGGCTGGTGGCGCTGATCGAGTTTTCGATCAACGGCCAGAGCCGCAATTTCCGCTTTGAATTCGATGATGCCCGCCAGGTCTGGCGCCTGGCTGGAGAATCACATGCCGTTTGAGCGCGACACCCTGCCCACGCTGATTGACCAGGGCGCGGCGGAATTCGAGACTCGCCTGCCCGGCGTGCTGGCGCGCCTGCGCAACAGCGCCATCGGTGTGATCAACCGGGTGATGGCGGGCGGCCTGAGTTCGCTCTATAAATATGCGGAGTATTTGAGCAATCAATGGTGGCCCGACCAGGCGGATGAAGAATTTTTACCCCTGCACGGCGCACGCTGGGGCCGGAACCGGCTCTCGGCAGCAGCTGCGACCGGATCGGTACGATTTACTGGTGCCATTGGCGCGTCAATCCCCTTGGGCACGGTCGTGCAGCGCTCCGATGCCGCCCAGTATGCAACCACAGCCGATGGCGTGATTGCCGTCAGTGGTGTAGCCATCATCACGGTGCAGGCTGTCGAGGCTGGACAGGCGGGCAATGCAGTCATTGCCACGGCCCTCACGCTGACCTCACCCATCGTCGGTGTGGACTCCGTGGCCACCGCCCAAACGGCCCTGGCCAGCGGCGCGGATGTGGAGGCCATCGAAGCCTGGCGCGCCCGCATTCTGGCGCGCATTCGCAAGCCGCCCCAGGGCGGTGCCGACTTTGATTATGTGGACTGGGCGCTCGCCGTGCCGGGCGTGACCCGCGCATGGGTCTATCCTGGCGAGCAGGGCGCAGGAACGGTGGTGGTCCGGTTTGTGCGCGACGACGATGCGGCCATCATTCCCGACGCGGGCGAGGTCGCGGCGGTGCAGTCAGCCATTGATGCGGTGCGTCCCGTCACGGCAACCACCTATGTGATGGCACCGATTCCCAAGACGCAGAATTTCCAGATTCAGCTTACCCCCAATACGGCTTCGACGAGAGCGGCGGTGGTGGCTGAACTGCAGGCGCTGTACCAGCGCCAAGGCACGCCGGGCGGCACGATGCTGATCAGCCACCAGCGCGAAGCCATCTCGACATCGGCGGGCGAGACCGATCATCTGCTGCTCGCTCCCGCAACCAACCAGGCCCACGCGCCAGGACAGATTCCCACGCTGGGAACCATCACATGGCTGTGACGCTGAAATCGTGGGTGTCATCCCTGCAAGCCCTGTTGCCGCCGGGCCGGGCGTTCAGTCGCGAGCCAGGCAGCGTGCTGTCCAAGCTGCTGGGCGCGATTGCGGCGATGTACCTTGCCGCCGACCTGCAGTTTGAGCAGCTCCTGCGGCAGGCCGACCCGCGCCAAGCCAGCAGCATGCTGCCCGACTGGGAGCGCCTGCTGGGCCTGCCAGATGCCTGCCTGCCGCTGGACAACCTGAGCACCGCCGAGCGCCAGCGCATTGCATTTCAGCGCCTGACCGAGCAAGGCGGACAGTCCCGCGCCTATTTCATCGAGCTGGCAGACCTGTACGGCGAGCCGGGCACGACCATCACCGAGTTCAGCCCGTTCACCTGCAACAGCGACTGTGTCGATACGCTGTACAGCCAGGCCGATCAATTTGTCTGGCGGCTGAACATTCCACGGGCTGCTGAAAATGTTCAGCCGTTCGATGCCAACAGCGCCTGCACCAGCTCGCTGCTGGACTACGACGCGTCGATTGCCGAGTGCCCGATTCGTGAGCGCAAACCGGCTCACACGACGGTGCTTTTTGCCTATACCAATTCCTGATTTTTCAATCAATTTTGATCGCTAAAAATGCAACGCATCTCAACATCCACCAGGGCGCTCAATCTGTTCGGCTCTGGGAAAGACGGTTTTAAAAATGGCGACCTGGCTGTCGGACTTCAGGCAACCAGACTGAACGCTGACTGGTTCAACAGCGTTCAGGAGGAGCTGTGCCGACTCGTGGTCGGTGCCGGTATTGACCTCGATGTGGAGGTTAAAACACAGCTGCTGCAGGCCGTGCGGCGCATGTCAGGGGGCAACGTCAGAACCGTGACCGCCGGGCACACCGTGCTGACCGCTGACGATGCGGGGCTTGTCCTGGTCAACGCGGCAGCGGGGGCGGTGACCCTGCAATTTCCGCGCGCCAGTGAATTGAAGGCTTTGTCGTTCACATTTCGCCGTCTGGACAAGGTGGCTGAAAATTCAGTGACAGCGTTGCTTTCTGGCACTGATGTCATTGATGGCGACGAGACATCGGGCGTTCTGCTGGTGGACCAATCACGCAAGCTTGTGTCCGATGGAGTGTCAGGATGGCATAGCGATTGGAACTCGCAATGGCTCCTCGGTTCCAACGTGGCCCCTTCTGCTGCTATCGGTAGCGGTATGGAGGCATATCTGACCACAGCCGCCGCAGCCACCACATACGCGCCTCTATCGTCGCTGGCATACCGCCCCGGACATACCTACACCCCCAACGACTGGGCATGGCTTGATAAGCCTGGCGGTCTGATTTTTCAGTGGGGTGAATTTACCCTTGCCGCGACGGCTGGCTCATCTGCAAACATAGTGCTGCCAGCGGCATACTCGGCCTTGCATATCGCATCATGGATCGGGGTGGATAACGCCTCCACCGATGCGGTTGGGATTACCAGTCCAACCCTGACGGGGCTGATCGTTCAAAAAGGTATCGCAGACTCAGCACCCAGAACAGGCAACTGGTTTTCCATCGGAAGGTAATTGAATCATGCAAACGCCAAAATATTCAAAATCGACGGGCGGCTTTTATAGCGCAGAAGTTCACGGTGCCAGCATTCCGGCGGATGCGGTTGAAGTCACAGCGCAAGAGCATGCGGCGCTGCTTGCCGGGCAGTCAGCAGGACAGCAAATTTTGCCCAATGAGGCTGGGCATCCGGCCTTGGTTGACCAGCCAGCGCCCACTGCGGAGCAGCTTGCAGCTGGTGCCCGAGCAAAGCGCAACAACTTGATCGCGGCGACCGATCACCTGCTAATGCCAGACTATCCGCTGTCAGCGGATGGAATTTTGGCGGTAAGGAGCTATCGCCAGGCTTTGCGCGACATTTCAAAACAGGCGGGATTTCCGAGTGAGATTGAGTGGCCATCCGCGCCAAGCCAGTCGTGATCCCGTAAAAAAACAGGGCGAAGGCCTGGGGTGCGCTAACACCTCAAGCCCCCGCCTCCACCGTGAGTGAGCACGGTATTGACCAGAGACCCCGTCACCTGTACAGGCCGGGTCATCATAAGCCAATGCCATGCACAAAAAATCAGAAATTCGGTGCGGTAGCTGCACCCGCAAGTTGGGAATGGGCTGCTACACCCGGTTGGAAATCAAGTGTCCGCGCTGCGGCACCATGAACATTTTGAGAGCCAGCGCCGCTGATCACAGCAGCCCGAGCCCCACCCCAGAGCGCCCCGAGCGTCATCTCCTGATTGGAGTCTTCGATGACGCAAAAACAAGAACTTAAAACGCCCATAAACAATGGAGCCGAACACGATGCTGTCCAGGCGTTGCCGATGGTGCAGTGGGTGGGTGGCAAGCGCCGCCTGGCGCGGCACATTCTGCCGCTGTTTCCTGAGCACTCGTGCTACGTTGAGCCTTTCTGTGGAGCCGCCGCGCTTTTCTTTTTAAAGAATCCGGTGAAGGTGGAAGTCCTCAACGATATCCACGGCGAGCTGGTGACGCTGTACCGGGTCGTTCAGCACCACCTGGAGGAGTTTGTCAGGCACTTCAAGTGGGCCTTGGCCAGCCGGGAAATTTACAAATGGCATCTGGAGACGCCGCCGCAAACCCTGACCGATATTCAGCGCGCAGCCCGGTTTTTCTACCTTCAGCGGCTGGGCTTTGGGGGCAAGGTGCATGGGCAGACCTTTGGCACGGCAACCACCTCAAGGCCGGGGCTGAACCTGCTGCGCCTGGAAGAGCAACTGAGCGCCGTCCACCTGCGGCTGCACCAGGTGTTCATTGAGCATCTGCAGTGGTCGGATTGTGTGGAGCGCTATGACCGTGCGCACAGCCTTTTTTACCTCGACCCGCCTTACTGGGGAACCGTGGGCTACGGCGTCAGTTTTGGGCTGGAGCAGTACGATCTGATGGCGCAGATGATGGGCTCCATGAAGGGCAAGGCCGTGGTCAGCGTCAATGACATTCCTGAGATGCGACAAGCCTTCAAAGGGCACACGATCAAGGAGGTCAGCATCAACT
>CAIYKK010000717.1 GCA_903926695.1 uncultured Burkholderiales bacterium | reverse complement strand
TCAAGGTGGCCGCGACCTGGGAAGGCATTCAGGCCGCCGAGCGGCTGGAGCAGCGCGGCATTCATACGAATCTGACGCTGCTGTTTTCGTTCTGCCTGGCGGTGGCTTGCGGCCTGGCCAGGGTGCAGCTGATTTCGCCCTTTGTGGGCCGGATTTATGACTGGTACAAAAAATCAGCGGGCAGCGCCTGGGACGAGGCGGCAAACGCGGGCGCGAATGATCCGGGCGTGAAATCTGTGCAAGAAATTTACAACCATTACAAATACTTCGGCGTTGCCACGGAGGTGATGGGCGCGAGTTTTCGCAACGTGGGCCAGATCACGGCGCTGGCGGGCTGCGATTTGTTGACGATCAGCCCCGAACTGCTGGCCCAGCTGGCCGCTTCCGAAGCGCCGCTGGAACGCGCCCTGAACGCCGCCGCCGCCAAGGCGCTGGACCTGCCAGCGGTGAATTTTGACGAAGCGGGTTTTCGCTACGCGCTCAATCAGGACGCGATGGCGACTGAAAAGCTGGCCGAAGGCATACGCGCTTTTGTGTTTGATGCGGTGAAGCTGGAGCAGTTGCTGCTGGCGGCGTAGAGCGGGAGCGCTCTGACTTGAGAGACAGCAAAACTTGTTGTCAGCTTGGTTGTAACAATATGGCCTTATCATGGACAGGGAAATTAATACCTGTATTAACCGTGAGAAAAATCCATGAATTTCGGCCAAGCTATTTCTACTTGTTTGAGCAAGTACGCGACATTTTCCGGGCGTGCGTCACGTTCGGAGTTCTGGTGGTTTTCTTTATTTCAGTGTTTGGTTTTAGTGGCTGCCGCTGTGATTAGCGACAAGTTGTACGGCTTGGCCGCTCTGGGTTTGCTGCTGCCCGTCCTGGCGGTCGGCGCTCGCCGCCTGCACGACATCGGCAATAGTGGCTGGTGGCAGCTTCTTATGCTCACGGGCATTGGTTCTTTGGTGCTGCTGTACTGGTTCGTTCAGCCTACGGCAGACAACGTCGGCAATTACGGTTCCAGTTCGGTTTGAATTTTTAGAGTTTTTCCGATATCCGTCAACATTGAAAAGGCCCGCAGTGCTTGCGCACTGCGGGCCTTTTTGTGTAAAGCTGGAAAAATGTGGGGGTGTTTACCCCCACATTTTTATCACATGCCCATGTCGCCCATGCCGCCCATACCACCCATGCCGCCGCCCATGCCGCCTGCAGATGCGTCGTCTTTGGCAGACTCGCACACCATACATTCGGTGGTCAGCATCAGGGAGGACACGGAAGCGGCGTTTTGCAGCGCGGTACGGGTCACTTTCGTGGGGTCCAGAATACCCATTTCGATCATGTCGCCGTAGGTGTCGTTGGCGGCGTTAAAACCGTAGTTGCCGGTGCCAGCCAGCACAGCGTTCACCACCACAGAGGCTTCGCCGCCTGCGTTGTAAACGATTTCGCGCAGCGGTGCTTCGATGGCGCGCATCACCAGCTTGATACCGGCGTCCTGGTCAGCGTTGTCGCCCTTGATGACGCCAGCGGTCTGCTTGGCGCGCAGCAATGCCACGCCGCCACCAGCCACAATGCCTTCTTCCACGGCAGCGCGGGTAGCGTGCAGGGCGTCTTCAACGCGGGCTTTCTTTTCTTTCATTTCGACTTCGGTGGCAGCGCCAACCTTGATCACGGCAACCCCGCCCGCCAGTTTGGCAACGCGCTCTTGCAGCTTCTCGCGGTCGTAGTCCGACGTCGCTTCTTCGATCTGGACGCGCACTTGCTTGACGCGCGCTTCGATCGTGTCGGCCTGGCCGGCACCGTCGATGATGATGGTGTTTTCCTTGCCCACTTCGATGCGCTTGGCCTGGCCGAGTTCTGCCAGCGTGACCTTTTC
>CAIYKK010000716.1 GCA_903926695.1 uncultured Burkholderiales bacterium | reverse complement strand
GCCTGCGCCTGCGCCCGTCGCCGCCCCCGCGCCTGTGACCGCCGCCAGTGCAGCGCCAGCCGCCGCCGGGCTGGAAGTGCTCACGCCCGAGCAGGCCGCGCAGCAGTTGGGCGTGCCGGTCGAAGACGTGATGGCGGCCATCACCGCTGGCGACCTCAAGGCGCGCAAGATTGGCAGCGCTTACCGCATTTCCAAAGCCGCTTTTGAAGAGTTCCTGCGTGGCTGAAGCCGCCCCCGCTCCTACCGCCGCCCTCGGCAAACACGCCTGCCCCGAGTGCAGTGGCGATTTGCAATGGAACGCCGCCAAACAGGCGCTCGTGTGCCCGTACTGCGGCACCGTCGTGCCCTGGACGCAGGGCAAAGAAGCCGAACCGGGCGCCGCCGTGGTCGAACACGACCTGCTGGCCGCGCTGAACAACCCGGCCAGCGGGCGCGGCTGGGGCGATCAGCCCGGCTTCACCAAGCGCGAGGTGCAATGCCAGAGCTGCCGCGCCATTTCGGTGTTTGTCGATGGCAAGGTGGCCACGCGCTGCGACTTTTGCGGCTCGCCGTCCATCATTGCGCACGAAACGGCCAATGACGCCATCACGCCGCAAAGCCTGCTGCCGTTCAAAGTCAGCGAAGGGCAGATGCGCGACAGTCTGCGCAAGTGGTACGGCGCACGCTGGTTTGCGCCCAGCAAGCTCAAAACCGCCGCGCTGACCGACACGCTGCGCGGCATTTATCTGCCCTACTGGACGTTCGACGCGCAAGTGAGCGCCCGCTGGCGCGCCGAGGCGGGCCATTATTACTACGAGTCCGAAAGCTACCGCGACGACAAGGGCGACACCCGAAGCCGCCAGGTCCAGCGCACGCGCTGGGTGCCAGCGGCGGGCAATCTGGAGCACTTTTTTGATGATGCGCTGGTGCCCGGCACCACGGGCGTCCACGCGGACTTGCTGCGCCAGGTCGAGCCGTTCCCGACGCTGACCGACCTCAAGCCCTACTCGCCCGAGTTTGTGCGCGGCTGGACCGTGGAGCGCTACCAGATCGACCTGCACAAAGCCGAAAAGCTCAACCAGGAAGACATGCAGCAAAAGGTCAAGGCACTGTGCACCCGCAAGGTGCCCGGCGACACCCAGCGCAATTTGCAGGTCGATGCCACGTACCAGGGGCGCACGTTCAAGCACATTCTGGCGCCGGTCTGGCTGGTCAGCTACACCTACGGCTCGCGCAGTTTTCAGGTGGTGGCCAATGGCTACACCGGCGCAATTGCGGGCGAGCAGCCTTACAGCTGGGTCAAGATCACCTTTGCTGTGCTGGCGGTGCTGATGCTGATCCTGCTGGTGGTCACGATGGGCCACACGAAACCTCATTAAACCCCGGCGTGCAGCCAGCCCGTCTGCACGTTGGCTTTTAACCGGCCCGCCTGTACGCGGGCTTTTTTCTTTCCCCGGACTTGCCCCATGCCGATTGAACACGCCTGCCCCAGCCTCAAAAAACTCACCCGCCGCTCAGCCCTGCTGGGCGGCATCGGCTTGCTGGCGCTGCCTGCCTCGCCGCTGGCTGCAGCCTCTGCGACCCCTGCGGCCCCCGCGCTGCCGCCTTTGGGCGTCTGGCCGAACGCCTCGCCTGTGCCCGGCGGCGTGGCCCGGCTTTCGCTCGGCCCGGCGGCGCAGCGGCCCGTGGCCTACGCGGGCGATGTGCCCCTGCTGGTGCTGAGCGACGCCATCGAATGGACGGCGCTGGTCGGCATCCCGCTGTCAGCCGCGCCCGGCGAGGCCAGCATCACGGTGCGATTTGAAAGCGGCGGCCAGCGCCAAATTGCCTACACCGTCGCGCCCAAGCAGTACCGCGAGCAGCGCTTGAAAGTCTCCCCCGCCACGGTCGATTTGTCGCCCGACGACGCGGCGCGCTACGAGCGCGAACGCGTCCATCTGGCAACGGTGACGGCCACGTTCACCGAGCTGTCACCCCAAGCGGCGCTGCGCATGCGCGTGCCGGTGCCGGGAGCGCGCTCCAGCTCGTTCGGGCTGCGGCGGGTGTTCAACGGACAGGCGCGCAGTCCGCACAGCGGCATGGACATTGCCGCCGCCACGGGCACGCCGGTTCTGGCACCGCTGCCGGGGCGGGTAATCGACACGGGCGAGTATTTTTTCAACGGCGGCACGGTCTGGCTGGACCACGGCGGCGGGCTGCTGAGCATGTATTGCCACCTCAGCGCCATCGACGCCGCGCCGGGCGACATGCTGGACACCGGCCAGCGCCTGGGCGCCGTGGGCGCGACGGGCCGCGTGACCGGCCCGCATCTGCACTGGAGCGTGATGCTCAACCGCGCCATGGTCGATCCGGCCCTGTTCCTGCCCGCTTGAGGCGGCGCGCCGGGCAGGACGTATGTCCTGAAATGCTCCGTGGTTATTGACGCTGGCGTACAAGGTGTGAAGTAATTCACAGGGTGATTGACCCGCAACCTGCACTGCACGGAGCCTCGGATATGCCAGCACCAGCGCCCGAAACTTCAGAAGACATCGCTTTCTTCATCACCGAAGGAACGCACCGGCTTGCCACCATCTCGATGAACGACTACGGTTTTTTGCTCTCGGCCCGGATGGCGCAAACCTATCTGGACAGAGCCATGCGTGTGCTCGAATCCAGACACGGGTTCGACCACGCGTTCCTGACCGAAGTGCGCCTGCTGAAAATAGCGGCCAGCGCCATCGCCCGCGAGTATGCGCAGTTTGAAGCGTTCTGCAGCGACTGCGAGCGCTTTGACCGGCTGGAAACGCACCACTGGACCGAGTGGGTTTCCAAGTGCGCCGTGCGCGCCATTTCCAGAGGCTATCGCGGCACGGTCAGCCATCATCTGGCGTACAAGATTCGCACCTTTCATTCGCGGATCAGCTCCATCCTGACAGAAAGATAGCCAGCGCGGCGACGGCCAACCGCAGTGCTATGCTCAGCGGCCATGAATGCGCCGCGCCCTTCCCGCCTGATCCTTTTTAACAAACCTTACGGCGTTCTTAGTCAGTTCACCCCGGAGGGGCGCTGGCAGGGGCTCAAGAACTTTATCGACATCCCGAATGTGTATGTGGCCGGTCGGCTTGACGCCGACAGCGAAGGCTTGCTGCTGCTGACCAACGACGGCAAGCTGCAGGCGCGCATCACCGATCCGCGCTTCAAGATGGAAAAAACCTACTGGGTGCAGGTCGAAGGCGTGCCGACCGAAGAGGCGCTGGACGCCCTGCGCCGGGGCGTACAGCTCAACGACGGCCTGACGCGCCCGGCCCGCGCCCGCCGGATGGTGCCGCCGTCCGCGCTGTGGGAGCGGGTGCCACCGGTGCGTATTCGCCAAGCCATTCCCACCTCCTGGATTGAGCTGGCTATCCGCGAGGGCCGCAACCGCCAGGTGCGACGCATGACGGCGGCAGTGGGTTTTCCCACGCTGCGGCTGATACGCGCCGCCGTCGGCCTGCACACGCTGGACGGCCTGACGCCGGGCAGCTTTCGGGGCAGCGACTGGACAGCGCCTACCGCTGCCGAGGCTCAATCGGCGCCTGCCACGAGTTCAGTCAATGGGTTAAGTTG
>CAIYKK010000715.1 GCA_903926695.1 uncultured Burkholderiales bacterium | reverse complement strand
TGCTCTGGCGCGGGCCGCTCGGCTTGCCGCCGGTGCGGGAATCCTTGCGGTCGCCAAACTTGCCACCACGGCCTGCGGCGGCTGGCTCGGCCTTGCGGGCACCGGGACGGTCGTCGCCGCGCATGGCGATGACGGGCTTGGCAGCCGGTTTTGGCGCGGGCGCTGGCTCGGCAGGTTCGCTGGTCGGCTGGGCGGACTCGGCAAACTGAGCTTCGGCGGCTTCGGCGGTCGGGTTGCCGTCTGCATCGACGGGCGCGGGCGTTTGCTCGGCGGCGGGTTGTTCCGTCACCGAGGCGGCATCGGCTGTCGCGGCGGTTGCTGCGGTGGCAGCGTGAGCGGCTGCGGCTTGGCCGCTGACGGCTGCTTCCAGCGCTTTGGCGGCGGCGTGGATTTTTTGTGCGTCGCCGGTGGCGGCAGCGGCTTCGACGGCTTTGGCCGCTTCAAGCACATAACGGTCGTGCTCGCCCAGCGCGGCGGCGGCTTTTTCGCGCTCGGCGGTCTTGCGCTGGAAGGCGTCGTCAATCGGCTTGCGGAAAGCGTCCCAGAGCTTTTGCTCTTGCTTGCGCTCAATCGGCACACTTTGCGCTTCATGCTGCCAGCGCTGCTGCAGCGATTTAACGGCGTCGATGTGCAACTGCGGCTCGGCACCCAGCGCCTGCGCTTCTTCAATCATGGCTTTGCGGCGGGCCAGGCTGGCGGCGCGGGCGCCGGTCAGCGCGGCGTCGGCCTGCTCCATCGCGGCTTTCCAGACGGGCTGGATTTCGGCAAAGGCTTTTTCGCCCAGATGACCGGCTTCGCGCCACTTTTCGACAAAGCCGTTCAGGCTGCGGATGTGCTGCTTCCAGTCGGTGCTGTCTTTGTTGGCTTCGGCCCAGGCCAGCACTTCGTCGATCAGCACGCGGCGCTCGGCCTTGACGGTTTCGCTTTGTTCTTTGACTTTTTCCAGCCACTCTTCAACGACTTTGTGCGCTTCGTTGCAGGCGTCGTCAAAACGCTTCCACAGGGCGTGGTTGGGCGTGCCGCCCTGGTCGGAGGTTTTCCACTGCTCGCGCATGATGCGCAGGGCGTCTTGCTGCTTACGCCCGCCCAGCGGCTTGGCGACCAGCGCTTCGGCCTTGACAACCAGTTCCTCGCGGATCTGGTCGGCGCGCCAGCGCTGCCAGCCTTCGAGTTCGCCAGCGGCGGTCAGCGCAGCGTGGGCGGCGGCTTCCAGTTTGCTGTCGATGTTGCGGATGTTTTCTTTCAGCGCGTGGCGCAGATCGGCGGCGACCTTGGGCGTGGATTTGCCGTGGCCTTCGGTGACTTCATGCTCCAGCTTGGCCAGCGCTTCCTGCACGATGGCGGAAGACTTTTCGCGCAGGTCTTTTAGAGCGGCGGGGTCCATCTTGGTTTTGGGGGCGCGGGCGGGCGCGCTGGTCTCGCCAGCGGCGGCCTGGGCTTCGGCTTTGGCCGTGGGCAAACCGCGTGCAGCGCGCAGCTCGTCAGCCCAGACGGGCACGGCGGGCAGCGGCGAAGTCGTATCTTCAGCAGCCTTGACGGCCAGCGCCAGCGCGCTCTGGAAAGCTTCCCACACGGCCAGTAACTGCGCCCGCGAGGCGTCGAGCAACGGCGGAAATTTGCCATCGACGCTGGCCCAGTTGGCGTCCAGCGTCAGCTCGTCGGCCTGCGCCTGCCAGTGGGTCACGTCGGCGCGCAGCGTGTCGAGCACGGCTTGCGCGTCGCGCCAAGGCTTGATCGACAGCACTTCGATGCGCTGGGCGATCAGCACGGCGGCTTCGCGCTGCACCTGGGTGCGGTGCTGCAGGTCTTCAATCGTCTTGACGCGCTCGGCCAATTGCACTTTCAGGCCAGCCAGCGGCTCTTTGGACAGCGGCGCGCCAGCTTTGGCGGCATCGCGCTGCCAGGCCAGGGCGTCGGCCAGGTTCAGCTTGGGCAGGGCCAGCAGAATTTTGGCTTTTTCGGCCCATTCGGTGGCGGCGGCTTCTTGGCCTTTGCTGCGCTTGATTTCGTCGAGCTTTTCTTTCAGCGGCTTGGCGGCACCCTTGTCGCGGTTGGCGAGGTCTTTATAGACTTCGGCCATTTTTTCGGGTGTGGGCTCGGTGGCCAGCCATTGGCGGATGCGCGAGGCGCGCTCGCCCGAGGTGGGCGCGGAGAAAGCGCCGCCCGTCAGGCCGTCCAGCGGATGGGCTTCAGCGCTTTTGGCCGCGCTGGTTTTGACGGCGGCAGCCGGCGTGGTTTCGGCTTTGGAGGATTTGGACAGGAAAGAGCGCAACATATATAACAATCGTTTTGAAAAAAAGCAGCCTGAGACAGCGGGTACACCGGGCATTCAAAGCCCACAATTGGCGTGCCTGCCGACGTCCGCAGCCACGAAAGCTGGATGCCGGACAGGAGAGCTGTCAGCGGAGGGAGGTTCGGGTGATGGCTTGCACAACCCAAGTGCCCATAGCCTTAAAAATTAAAGCATCCTGTGTATTTTCGCTGTTTTTAAGGCGCTACTCCATTAAGTTAGGCGCACGCCTGCATTTAAGCTGGGGCAGGCGGCGTTTAGCGGCCATAAAAAACCCCGGCCAGTCGAACTGGCCGGGGTTGATGGCGGGCGTGATGCCCATGCCATCGGGCTTCGCAAGGGAGAGCGTTATCGTCTCGCAGTGCGGTGGAAACAAGTGATTGCTTCCAGTGAAGCCGGGACTGGCTACCCGGCTGGCGTCCGACGGATCGGACCCCTGCAGCGTACACCGGCTGCCCCCTGAAAAACAAGGCCCGCTTTTCAATCGCCAAAGGCCGTTTGATTGGCGTTTTCTTGGCCGCCCTGCGCCGCAGGAATGGCAAAAACCAGCGCCCCAAAAATCATGAAAATAAATGTACGAAAAGCGAAAATTTCAAGCGCTCTTTTGTAAAAGTCTTGATAAAAATTAAAAAAATGTCTTTTTTTGTCTTTTTTTGGCAAAAGAATAGGGGGCAAACACATCAATTGCATAAAGAATCAAATCGTTATTCTTGACAGGTTATTTGAAGCCCCACTAGAATCCGCCAGTTACCCCAAAAATCAGGGGAAACCCCAAGCCGTTGCCGGTTCCCGGCAACACCAACGAAGGGTCAACAAGCACCAGGCACCACCCTGGACTGATGGCGACCCCCCAATCAAAGCCTACTGGCCTTACGAGGCTGGCCCAGGCATCGAAAGGAGTGCAATGACAGCGCCAAAAACCACAGGCCTTAATCCAGGCCTCAAACTGCACCTCAACCATGCGCGCAGCAGCCTTGTCAACGCTGCGCATAGCAGTTTTGCCCTTGTCGGGCTGGCCGTTGTGTTTGGGGTGATTACGCTGGCCGCCCAGCCCAGCCTTCGTGACGAAGGCGAACTCAAGCTCATGAGCTGGCTGCAGGAGCGGCGCGATGTCGTGATGAGCATCACCCAGCCCGTCGTGATCGAGCACACTGCCATCGAGCGCACCACCGCCACCAATCCGACCGACCTGCCCTCCCAGCAGGCGGCAGTGGCCTTCTGGCTGAGCAAAAAATACGCAGTCGCGCCCGAACCCCTGAGCGCGCTGGTGGCACAGGCCTTTGAAATTGGCCACAAGGCCAAGCTGGACCCGACGCTGATTCTGGCCATCATGGCCATTGAGTCGGGTTTTAATCCGTTTGCGCAAAGCCCGGTGGGCGCCCAGGGGCTGATGCAGGTCATGACTCAGGTGCATCACGACAAGTACGAAGATTTTGGCGGCAAGCTCGCCGCGTTTGACCCTATCACCAACCTTCGGGTGGGCGTCGAGGTGCTGCAAGAATGTATCAGCCGGGCCGGTTCGATTGAAGGTGGGCTGAAGTTTTACGTGGGCGCGGCCAATCTGGAAGATGACGGCGGCTACACCACGAAAGTCATGGCCGAGTACGCCCGCCTGCGGGCCGTGGTCAGCGGCAAGCGCCCGCCAGCCTCCACCCTGTTTGCCACGCCAGCACCTTCGCACCCGATTCCGGTGTCGCTGCCCAAGAAAGCCCCGCAGGAGGCCTCGGACGAAGCAGCGCCCGACAAGGTGGCCCTGTTGAATCAGAACTGATCAGTTTGCGGACAGCGCCCGCCAGGCGCATGCCGCGCTTGAGCGATAGTCGTGCGATCAGGCGCCGCTTAATGCTTTTACAAGCCTAATTGGCCAAAGCTCACTCCCACTTGGCATAAAGCCAGACGCACAAAATGGCGCCCGTCAACCACAAGAGCCAGGTTTGCGAGACAACGTAGGGGTAGATCATCAAGGCCACGCCCGTCCAGGTGAGTTCCGGCCTTTGCGCCTTGCGCCCCCGGCGAAACGCCACGTAGCCGACGAGGCCGAAAAGAAGCGAACCCAAGAGATAGAGCGGGCTGGGAAACTCAAAGCCAAGGGCGCCAAGGTTCTTGATGTCGTTCATCGTGCTGAGTCCTTTTTGCCTGTTGCCGTACAGGCAATAAAAAAGCCTGCTACCGAAGTGGTAGCAGGCTTTTTAAATACTGGGGTGGCTGATGGGGCTCGAACCCACGACAACAGGAATCACAATCCTGGACTCTACCAACTGAGCTACAGCCACCGTAGCTTTCTATTATAGCGTCAAAGCGGCCCCAAATTACTGCGTCACGCCCGTTTGTGCGTTTGGTTTTGTATCGGCAGGGTTGCGCGCCAGGATTTCCACCTTGAAACGCTCTTTCAGGCTGTTGTAATAAGCCTGCGTCTCGGCAGCGGCCCACCATTGGCCGTACTGGCTGCGCGCCCCTTTGACAGCCGCTTCAGGCGGTGCATCACGCGGCACCACCTTGCCAACCTTCACCACGGCGTAACCCTGCGCGCCCAAATCAACCCCAGCAAAGGCGGGCAACGCGCTGGTATCGGCGCGCAATGCAGCATCGACCACCTGTGCGGGCAGCCCTTGCATCTGCTCACGCGAGACCAGCACGGGAGCAGCCAGCGCCGCCGTGGCTGGCGCGGCCTTCCAGGCCGCCAGCTTGGCTGCGCCCTCTTTGCGCGCTTCCTGCGCGCCATGCTGGGCCAGCCAGCGCTGGCGCACCTGCTCTTTCACCTCGGCCAAAGGCTGGGTGTGGGCTGCGATGTACTGGACAATGCGGCCAGAAACCAGCTGGTTCGGCCCGGCTTCAACGGCTTTGGTATTGCGCTTTTTCTCAATCGCCTCGGACGAAAACAGCTCATTGAGGAATTTCGGATTGGCCAGCGGCCCCGTGGCTCCGGCAGCGGGCTGGCGCGTGACCTGAGCAGCCGTTTTGATGTCGAGCTTGAGCTGCTCAGCCGCTGGCTTGAGGCTGTCGGACTGCTCATACACGATGGACGAAAACGCTTCGGCTTTTTCGGAGAATTTCTGCTGGGCCTGTTGCTTTTTCAGATCCGCTTCGAGTTCCGGGCGCATTTCTTCAAAACTGCGCTGCTTGGGCGCTTTGATGTCGGTCAGCTTGATGATGTGAAAACCAAAGTCAGAGGCCACCACGTCGCTGATATCGCCTTTTTTCATGGCAAAAGCAACGTCTTCAAACGGCTTGACCATCGCGCCGCGTGCAAAAAAATCAAGATCGCCGCCGTTGGGCGCAGAGCCGGGGTCTTGCGAATTCTTACGCGCCACATCAGCAAACGTGTCGGGCGCTTTTTGAACGATGGCCAGCAGTTCCTGCGCCTTGGCTTTGGCCTTTTCGCGCTCGGCGGCTGGTGCGGTGGCGGGCACGGTGATCAGAATGTGGCTGGCGCGGCGCTCTTCGGGGCCGCTCAGGCGCTGGATGTTCTGGTCGTAGTAGGTTTTGAGGTCGGCTTCATTGACCGTGATGGTTTTTTTCAGGCTGTCCAGATCGAGCAAAACATACTCGATGCTGGCCTGCTCGGGCGCCTGGAACAGCTTTTCATTGGCCTTGTAAAACTGTTCCAGATCGGCGTCGGTCGGGTTCAGCTTGGCTGCAAAGTCTGCCGTATTAAAGCGGGCGAGCTGGATTTCGCGCTTTTCCAGATAGGCGTTCAGCGCCATATCAGCCGCAGCGCTGGAAGCCAGGCCGCTGCCGCCAATGCCTGCCAGCACCTGGCGGGTTGACAGGTCGGTGCGGACATTGGCTTCAAACATTTCGGGGCTCAAGCCCTGAGCGCCCAGCAGCTGGCGGTAGCGCTCCATGTCGAGCGAGCCGTCAGGGCGGCGCAAGGCGGAGATTTCGGGGCTGTCGCGCAACTCGCGCGCCAGGCGCTGATCGCTGGCGGTGAGTTTGAATTGATGGGCCGCCACCGCAATAACGCGATCACGCACCAAGCGCTCCAGCGTGGCGTAGCGGGCCTGGGGCGAATCGAGCAGCTTGACATCGAGCTCGGGCTGGGCCGCACGCAGGCGATCAACTTCATTTTGGTGAGCGCGGTCCCATTCGGGTTGGGTAATTTCGACACCATCAACCTTGGCGACGGCCCCGCCCTTGTCACCCGAGTGGCTCCCGCTGTTCATGCCCACCAGAATAAAAGAGGGCACTATCAGCAAAAACAGCAAGCCCATAGTCCATTTGGTGTGCTTGCGAATGAAATCAAACATCTTGAATTTCCCTGTACGACGGCCTTTTGAGGGGCACAGCAACAAAAAAGGCGAACCCTTGTTCGCCTTTTTCTTAGTGGGTGGTGGGTGCTGACGGGCTCGAACCGCCGACCTACGCCGTGTAAGGGCGCTGCTCTACCAACTGAGCTAAGCACCCCACTATTGATTTTTCACATCAGTTCAAAGCATCTTTGAGCGCTTTGCCCGGACGGAATTTTGGAACTCTGGCTTCTTTGATTTTAATCTCATCGCCGGTGCGCGGATTGCGGCCAATTCGCCCCTCGCGCTTGCCGACGGTGAAAGTGCCAAAACCGACCAGAGACACCGATTCTTCCTTTTGCAGCGTAGATTTTACCGCACCAATGAACGACTCCAGAGCACGCGTAGCCGCAGCTTTGGAAATATCGGCATTTTTGGCAATGTGTTCAATCAATTCGGTCTTGTTCACAAAAAGCCTCTCGTTGTGGGGTGGTTGAAAAGCTACAGCATTGCACAGTTTGACATCCTCCCCGCCATGAATGGCGGGGATTCCCACTACTGGACGGCCATGCCCGACCGCATCGGCTTGCGCCGACTTATTCAACAAAACGCCTACCTTTCGGACTCCCATAAGGGACGGCGAATTACCGGAGATTTCTGTGCCAGATTCCAGCTGCCTGATGGCAAAAAATATTGAAATCCGTTTAGCACTGAAAACCATACTAGCATCGGGGGACTCGCTAGACCTCGGGGTAAACCCCGAGGCTTGCGCTTGCAAGAGGGTCATGCAATTTCCCCGGTCAGGGGCGCCATGATTGCGGGTAGCCGAAAACTACTGGGTTTGATTGTATATCAGGCCCAAACTGGCGATGGCTGCCTGCAAGTCCGGCGGTGGCACGGCCTTGAACACCATGCTCGCGCCAGTGACGGGGTGCTCGAAAGCCAGGCGGCACGCATGCAGCGCCTGGCGCTGCAGACCACCCGCCAGCGCGCCGCCATACAGCGCATCAGACACCAGCGGGTGCGTCAGAAATGCCATGTGAACCCGTATCTGATGGGTGCGGCCCGTGTGCAGCTTGCACTGGACCAGGCAATGTTGCGCCGTCGTGTCTAGCAGCGAAATGCGCGTGGAGGCCTGCTTGCCCGCGTTTTTTTCCAGATCGACCACCGCCATGCGCAGCCGGTTGCGCGGGTCGCGGCCAATGGGCACGTCCACCGGGCGGCTGGCCGCGCCCTTCCACGCGCCATGGGCCAGCGCAATGTATTCGCGGCTGACCGTGCGGGCGGCAATCATGGCCACCAGTTGATCCATCGTCTGGCGCTGGCGTGCTACCACCATCAGGCCACTGGTGTCCTTGTCCAGGCGATGCACGATGCCCGCGCGCGGCATGAAAGACGCCTGCGGATCGTGCGCCAGCAAGCCGTTGAGCAAGGTGCCGCTCCAGTTGCCCGGTGCCGGATGCACCACCAGCCCGGAGGGCTTGTTGATCACCAGCAGATAGTCATCCTGATACACAACTTCCAACGCCATGACCTCGGGTTTGAAGGCCTGGCTCTGCGGCGTGGGCCGCAGCTCGACGCTGAGTTCATCGCCCGCTTTGACCTTGGTCGATACTTTGGTGATCGTCAAACCATTGAGCGACACCGCCCCGGCTTCAATCAGCTGCTGAAGATAGCTGCGGGAAAACTCCGGCACGCACGCGGCCAAAGCCCGGTCGATACGGCTGGCATGGCTCTCAACCGGCACGCTGACGCGGCGCAACTCCATCTCGGCGCTGCCGTCCGGCTCGTCCGCCACGTCATCGGCCAGGGAATTGACGCCAACAGCGCCCGATATAATCAATTTGCTCTGTTCTGAATCAGTCATCAAGAAGGTCGATTGCAATGTTTTCCACCAAATTATCGGTTGTTCCGAATGCATCGCCGCTTGTCGCTGCCGTTTGTGCATTGGCTTTTGGGCTCGCGGGCTGCTCAACCACCACGCCGCCCGACAAGACGGCCACCTGGAGCCCGAACAAAATTTACGCCGAAGCCAAGGATGAAGCGAGCAACGGCGCGTATGACAAGGCCATTCCGCTGTACGAAAAGCTCGAAGGCCGCGCCGCCGGAACCCCGCTGGCGCAGCAGGCCCAGCTCGATAAAGCCTACGCCCAGTATAAGGGCGGCGAGCAGGCCCAAGCCGTCGCCACACTGAACCGCTTCATGAAGCTGCACCCGGCCAGCCCGGCGCTGGACTACGCCCTGTACCTCAAGGGACTGGTGAACTTCAACGACAACCTGGGTATTTTTGGCTCGCTCTGGCGCCAGGACCTGTCCGAGCGCGACCAAAATGCCGCCAAGGAATCGTTTGAGTCGCTCAAGGAACTGGTCAGCCGCTTCCCGGACTCGCACTACACGCCCGATGCTCGCCTGCGCATGAACCACATCGTTAACTCCCTGGCGCAATCGGAAGTGCATGTGGCGCGCTACTACTATTCACGCGGCGCCTATGTCGCAGCCATCAGCCGCGCCCAGACGACCATTGCCGACTACCGCGATGTGCCGGCGCTTGAAGAGGCCACCTACATCCTCTACAAATCCTACGATGCACTGGGCATGACTGAACTGCGCGATGATGCCCGGCGCATCATTGAAAAAAGTTATCCGCAAGGCCAGTACATGCGCAAAGGCTTCCGGGCAGTGGACTAAAGTGGACCCCCAGTCAAGACAGTTTTTCACTCAGGGACTCGCCGGGAATTAAACAAGCAAAAGCTTGTCCAAGCTGACATTGTTTTTCCGGAGCAAGTCATGGAACTGACCAAATCCCTCAAAACCCTTCCTGATTAGCCCCTAAGTTCAGTAGGCCTACTGCAAGGTCGTTTGAATGCGAGCATCATGCGACCTCTATCTGCAGACAAGGGGTATGTCATGTCGATCAACCATGTTCAATTTCAAAAGGGACTGTCGCTAGCGGACTTCATGGAGCGCTACGGCACGCAGGCGCAATGCCATGCGGCGCTGGTGGCCTCGCGCTGGCCGACGGGCTTTGTCTGCCCGCACTGTGCCAGC
>CAIYKK010000714.1 GCA_903926695.1 uncultured Burkholderiales bacterium | reverse complement strand
GCCGAGTCGCTGGCGGGCGACATCCGTCTGGCGCTGCGCGAAAAAGACATTCGCCACGGCGGCATTGCCCGCAACGCCCAAGCCATTGAAATCCGCCTGCGCGACGCGGCCACCCTGACAGCGGCCAAAAACCTGATTCAGGACCAGATGCCCGATCTGCAGACAGCCGAAGTGCCAGACGGCACCGAGTTCAAGCTGACCGCGACCATCAAGCCCGAAGCGACGCGCCGCATTCAGGATCAAGCGCTCAAGCAGAACATGGTGACGCTGCACAACCGCATCAACGAGCTGGGCGTGGCCGAGCCGGTGATCCAGCAGCAGGGCATTGACCGCATCGTCGTGCAGCTGCCCGGCGTGCAGGACACGGCCAAGGCCAAGGACATTCTGGGCCGCACCGCCACGCTGGAAATGCGCCTGGTCGAAGACAGCGCCGAAGCCCGTGCCGCCACAACCGGCAACGGCCCGGTGCCGTTTGGTGCCGAGCGTTTTCTGGAGCGCAACGGCCAGCCAGTCATCGTCAAAAAACAGGTCATCCTGACCGGCGAGAACCTGACCGACGCCCAGCCCGGCTTTGACTCGCAGAACCAGCAGCCCAAGGTCGATTTGACGGTCGATGCCAAGGGCGGGCGCATCATGCGCGACACCAGCCGCGAAAACATCAAAAAACGCATGGCGATTTTGCTGTTTGAAAAGGGCAAGGGCGAGGTGCTGACCGCGCCCGTCATTCAGGGCGAGCTGGGCAACCGCTTCCAGATTTCCGGCTCCATGAGCGTGAGCGAAGCCAACGATCTGGCGCTGCTGCTGCGTGCCGGTTCGCTGGCCGCGCCGATGGACATCATCGAAGAACGCACCATCGGCCCCACGCTGGGCGCGGAAAACATCAGCAAGGGTTTCCAGAGCGTGACCTGGGGTTTTGTGGTGATCGTGGCGTTCATGGCGACGTATTACATGCTGTTTGGCATGTTTTCCGGGCTGGCGCTGGCCGTCAATCTGCTGCTGCTGGTGGCGGTGCTGTCGATGCTGCAAGCGACCTTGACGCTGCCGGGCATGGCAGCAATGGCGCTGGCACTCGGCATGGCGATTGACTCCAATGTCTTGATCAACGAGCGCATCCGCGAGGAACTGCGCAACGGTGCTTCGCCGCAGGGCGCGATTCACGCCGGTTACGAGCGCGCCTGGGCGACGATTCTGGACTCGAATATTTCCACGCTGATCGCCGGTCTGGCGCTGCTGGCGTTTGGCTCGGGGCCGGTGCGCGGTTTTGCGGTGGTGCATTGCATCGGCATTTTGACCAGCATGTTCTCGGCGGTGTTTTTCTCGCGCGGCCTGGTCAACCTCTGGTATGGCCGCCAGAAAAAGCTCAAGACGGTGTCCATCGGCACGGTGTGGCGGCCTGCCGCCGCCGCCGATGCGGCGGGCAAATAAACCCGGCTTTTTTACTGCGTTTTTCTTAAGGTTCCCCATGGAATTTTTCAAAATCCAGCGCGACATTCCGTTCATGCGGCATGCCCTGGTCTTTAACATCATCAGTTTTGTGACGTTTGCTTTGGCGGTGGTTTTCCTGTTCACGCGGGGGCTGCATCTGTCGGTGGAGTTCACCGGCGGCACGCTGATGGAGGTGAACTACACCCAGTCCGCCGACATCGGCAAAATCCGCAGCACCGTCGAAGGCTTGGGCCTCAAAGACGTGCAGGTGCAGAGCTTTGGCTCCACGCGCGACGTGATGATCCGCCTGCCCGCCCAAAAGGGCGTGAGCACCGCCCAGCAAAGTGACACGGTGCTGGCCGCCCTCAAAGCCGCCAGCAGCGACGTGACGCTGCGCCGCACCGAATTTGTCGGCCCGCAGGTCGGCGAAGAGCTGGCTCAGGACGGCCTCAAGGCGCTGGCGATGGTCGTGCTGGGCATCATGATTTACCTCGCTTTCCGCTTTGAGTGGAAATACGCGGTGGCCGCCATCATTGCCAACTTGCACGACGTGGTGATCATTCTGGGCTTTTTTGCCTTTTTTCAGTGGGAGTTTTCGCTGCCGGTGCTGGCCGCCGTGCTGGCAGTGCTGGGCTACTCGGTGAACGAATCGGTAGTGATTTTTGACCGGATTCGCGAGAATTTCCGCCGTTATCGCAAGATGAACACGGTGGAAATCATCAACAACGCGATCACTTCAACGATCAGCCGCACCATCATCACCCACGGCTGCACCCAGATCATGGTGTTGTCGATGTTGCTGTTTGGCGGCCCGACGCTGTTTTATTTTGCCCTGGCGCTGACCATTGGCATTTTGTTCGGCATTTATTCGTCGGTGTTTGTGGCCGCGTCGATTGCCATGTGGCTGGGCATCAAGCGCGAAGACCTGATCAAGGGGCCGGTCAAAAAAGAAGACCCGAACGACCCCAATGCAGGCGCGGCGGTATAGGCCTGCTGGCGCACTGATTTTTCAAGGTGGCCGTGCTTCCCCCTTCCTGCCAGCCAAAGTTCAGCGCGGTTGCCCAGCAGGCCCGCGCCCTGTTTGTGGAGCGTGCCGTGCGTATGCTGCCCGGTCTGGCCAAAATCATTGGGGACGCGCTCATGTTCATGGCGGGGCAGCCTGGCCCCAAGGCGCAGGAGGTGCGCGAGGCTTTGCAGGCCTATCAGAAAAACAGCGCCGTCTGGGTCCGGGGAACGGCTACGGTCTGGGCGCGCCAGCGCTCTTTTTTGGCCGCCTCGACGGAGACGGCCTCGGCTGGTCTGGACAAGCTCGAACTGCTGGGTAACGAGGCGGTGGAGCACCGCATTATTGCCTCGCGCCTGGCGCTGCGCCTGCTCGACATCGCCAGCTGGGAGCTGAACGATCTGCGCCTGCGCATCCAGAGCCTGGAGGCGCTGCCCTCGCTGCACCGGCAGGATATTTTCCGCCCCGAAGTGCTGGCTCAGTGCCTGGTCGAGCAGTGGAGCCAGGCTGGTCTGTCCGTGTCTGCCTGGGGCAAGGTGCAGGACGTGATCCAGAAAAACATGGCCGCGCAAATGCTGGAGATCTACCACTCGGTCAATGAATTCCTGATCCAGCAGGGCGTGATGCCCGAGATCGATCTGCGCCCGCTGGTCAGGCGCACGCCTTCGGCCAGCACGCAGGTGCCCTTAAATCTGACGCCCGCCCCGGAAAACCCGCCAGCGTCGGATAAATCGGCTGCCGACACGCAGCCTGCGGCACTCTCAGCGGCGCCCGCCCAGGGAAAAGCGGCTGCTCCCGGCAATGCGGCGCCTGCGGAGCGGGCTGCCGCGCCCAAAGCCGACGGCTCGCCCAGTGCCGAAAGCGGCCAGACAGCGGCCGCATCAGCCGGAAAATGGACGCCAGCCAACCCGGTTCAGGACGAAACCCGCATGCAAACGGCCACCACGCCGCTGGCGCGGGTGCGCATGCGTGCGCTGGGCGTCATGGGGCGCCTCAAGCAGATGCTGACCAACCAGGTCGCCGGGTTCGACGAAACGCGTGCCAGCCAGGCCTCGCCGCAGTTGGCGCAGGCCATCACCCGGCTGCAGCGCACACAGAGCGACAACACCACGCAGCAGCCCGGCGTGCCCGTGCTGGGGCAGGACCAGCAGGTCACGCAGATCAATGTGGAGCAGGCGCTGGGCGCACTGCGCCAGCGCACCAGCGCGCTCAAGCAGGTGGCCTCCACCTCCGCCGAAAAAGCCACGATTGAAGTCGTGGCGCTGATGTTTCAGAGCATTCTGGCCGAAGACCGGATTCCGGCCAGCATCCGCGTGTGGTTTGCGCGGCTGCAGATGCCGGTGCTGCGCGTGGCCATTTCCGAACCCGAGTTTTTCGGCTCGCTGCAGCATCCGGCGCGCCGCCTGATCGACCGCATGGGCTCGTGCGTGTTGGGTTTTGACGCGGTCGTCACGGGCAGCGCGCTGGAGTCTGAAATCCGGCGCGTGGTGCAGGTGATCGAGCAGTACCCCGAAACTGGCCGCCGCGTTTTTGAGCTGATTTATGACGAGTTTGACAAGTTTTTGTCCAAATTTTTGTCCGAGCAGGGCAGCTCGGCCCGCGTGGTCAGCGTGGCCCAGCAGAT
>CAIYKK010000713.1 GCA_903926695.1 uncultured Burkholderiales bacterium | reverse complement strand
CCGGCGTTTTGGCGCTTTGTTCACTTCCCGACAAAACGCCGCAGCGTGTCGGAAAAATTCCGCCGCCAAGCGGGCGCAAGGCCGGTTTGTGTCGGGTTTGCAGGACGGCCCGCCCGCTGCAGGCGCCGGGATGCCTGGTACGGTCATTGCTGATAAGGAGCAGCTCGATTTCAACCACCCTGAAGGACTCTTCATGACTGCAACCCTGGAACTCAAACCCATTGACGAGACCGCATTCGCGCGGCTCGAACAAGAGGGCCGACTGCTCAACCCGCTGGTCAAAGGCCCGACAGCCAAGCCGGGCCGCGTCGGTTTCCGGGGCGAGCTGGCCCTGCGTTTTGCCCCCAAGCTGGCCGACGAAGCGCGCCCGCCGCTGCTGCTGTGCGGTCAGGCAATGGCCGTGGCCACGGTGGGCGACAAAACCCTGCCATTCTTTGCCGGTTATCTGCTGAGCTTTGAATACCTCAAGGACGTGGCCGAAGTGCTGGGCGACACGCTCAGCGCGGGCGGCAAATATTTCCTGTTTTGCAACAACATCGACCTGTCAAAAAAATACCAGGTGCCTTACAAGGGCGCGATGTTTTATGTGCTGCCCATCGACGAATCGACGGTCTATAACGAGATGCTGGACTTGCTCTACCTCGAAAAGAACGACCTGAAAAAGAAAGACACCGCCGGCAAGCTCGACGCCGTGGCCAACGCCGCGCTCAAGTACGACGTGACCTTCGACACCATCACCTACGACGAAGGTCTGGCGCTGATGGGGCCGGTGCGCAACCCGAACGAAAACCGCCCGGTCTGATTGGTTCAACGACTGGCTCCATGAGCGCGCTCACTCACTGGCTGGCACGGCAGGGCTTTCCCGGCCCGCTGGCGCGCCACAGCAACGGTGACACGCCCCTGATGCGCGCCGCCCGCCAGGGCCAGGACGACATCGTCCAGGCGCTGCTGGCGGGCGGCGGCGCGCTCCACGCCGTCAACGACGACGGCAACACGGCCCTGTGGTTTGCCTGCCTGAGCGGCAGCGCGGCCCTGATTACGCTGCTGATCGAGTCCGGCATCGCCATTGACCACCTCAACGACGCGGGCCAGACCTGCTTGATGCAAGTTTGCAGCCGGGGCCGCGCCGCCACCGTGCAACTGTTGCTGGCGCATGGCGCCTGCGCCGACCTGTGTGCGCCCGATGGCCGCAACGCCCTGGCCATGCGTCGGCGCACGCGCCCCAGCGCCGCCTGAACACAGCCATGCCACAGCCTGCCGCGCCACCTCATGCCCGCCGTTCCGGCCTGGGCCAGCCGCAGCCCGGCACCAGCATGTTTTTTCTCCCTCACGACAAGGAGCACCGCCATGAAAGGCCAACGCACATTTCGCCGCCTCACCTTCGCCGAGCTGGACGCCTGGAAGGGCCAGCGCCCCGGCGCTCTGGTGCTCGACGCCCGCGATGCCGCCAGCCACGCCAAAAACGGCTGGAGCGGCTCGGTGTTTCTGGGACGCCACAACCAGGACGAGCTGCTGCTGCGCACCAGTCGGCGCCAGCCCATTTTGATTTACTGCCACCACGGCAACGCCAGCCAGGAACTGGCGCAGATGTTTGCCGACTTCGGCTTTACCGATGTGTGCGATCTGATTGGCGGCCATGCCGCGCTCACGCCTCGCTGAACGCAACCCGCACGCCCGGCACCACAGTCAACTTCCACGGCTTCCCCCGCTTGACCCATTTTTGACTGCATTCATGGCCCACATCACTTTTTATGAAAAACCCGGCTGCGGCGGCAACGCCCGGCAAAAATCCCTGCTGCGCGCCGCCCGCCACACGCTCGATGTGCGCGACCTGCTCAGCTGGTCCTGGACCGCCGAGGCTCTGCTGGCGTTTTTGGCGCCGCTGCCGGTGGTCCAATGGTTCAATCAAGCCGCGCCGCGCATCAAGTCGGGGGAAATCAATCCCGCCGCGCTGGACGCGGACGCCGCGCTGGCCCTGCTGCTGGCCGAGCCGCTGCTGATTCGCCGTCCGCTGATGGCGCTGGGCGAGGCGCGCATGGTCGGCTTTGACGCTGCCAAGGTTCACGCCTGGGTCGGCCTCGGCTCGAATGCGCCCGCGCCCGGCGCGTCGCTCGAAGGCTGCGCCGCTGCTGCTGGCCACTGCGCCGCCACCGCATCCACCCCGTTCTGAACTGGAGACATCGCCATGCCCATTTACGACTACAACTGCCAGGCCTGCGGCCATCCGTTTGAAACCCTGGTGCGCGCCGGGGCGACGCCCGCCTGCCCGCAATGCGGCAGCACGGCGCTGGAAAAATTGGTCTCGCGCCTGGCTCCAGCCGGAAAAATCGAAGCCATCCGCATGGCGCACCGGCGCGTTGCCGCCGCGCAAGGCCATTTTGACCACTACAGCGCCTCCGACAAGGCCAAGCTGCTGCAAGGCAAGAAACACATCTGAGCGCCGGGCGGCTGAACTCAGCGCAAAGTGACCGGCTTGGCCCGCCAAGAGAGAGCCACGGCCTGCGCCAGCTGCCGCTCAACCGCATTGCGGCTGGTGGTGGCATTCTGGTGGCCTTTCGCGCTGCCCAGCAGCCACCAGAAATAAGCGGTTTCCGGGTTTTTAACAGTGCAAAATCGGCGGGTTAAAAAACTCCGGCAAAGCGGCATCATGGCGAAAAATATCCTCAT
>CAIYKK010000712.1 GCA_903926695.1 uncultured Burkholderiales bacterium | reverse complement strand
GGCGCGGGCAAAACCACCTCGATTGGCAAACTCACGCGGCATTTGGCGAATGAAGGCGCGTCGGTGCTGCTGGCCGCCGCCGATACCTTCCGCGCCGCCGCCCGCGAGCAGCTCAGCGTCTGGGCGGATCGCAACACGGTGGAAATCGTCAGCCAGGCGGGCGGCGACCCGGCGGCTGTCAGTTTTGACGCCGTGACCGCTGGCAAGGCGCGTGGCAAAGACGTGGTGCTGGTCGATACCGCTGGCCGCCTGCCGACGCAATTGCACCTGATGGAAGAGCTGCGCAAAATCAAGCGCGTGGTGCAAAAAGCCGACGCCACCGCGCCGCATGAAGTGCTCTTGGTCATCGACGGCAACACCGGCCAGAACGCGCTGGCCCAGGTCAAGGCCTTTGACGACACGCTGGGACTGACCGGTCTGGTCGTGACCAAGCTCGACGGCACGGCGAAAGGCGGCGTGCTCGCGGCCATTGCGCTGTGGGCACGCGAGCGGACCAAAACCTCGCCCGAGTTGCGCCCGGTGGCGGTGTATTTCATCGGCGTGGGCGAAAAGCTCGAAGACCTCGAAACCTTCAATGCCCGCGAGTTTGCCCAAGCCCTGCTGGGCTGACATCCACGATGGCGCGCTGGCCGCTTGAAAACGGCCCCGCCATCACCACCTGCCCTTTTTGAGAGGATTGCCCGATGTTTCGTTTTATCTTGAAACTGGTGCTGGGCCTGTTTGCCGCGATTTTTGCGCTCAGCTTTCTGGCCGCCGCGCTGGTGGTGCTGGTGTTGAGCGTGCTCAAAGCCTTGATCACCGGGCGCAAACCGGCACCCGCCATGCTGTTTGAACAGTTCCAGCAGTTCCGCTCCCAGCGCGTCTGGACTGCCAGCGCACCGCGCCCCAGCCCTGCAGGCCCACAGTCGGGCCAGATCGTCGATGTCGAGGCGCGTGAAATTCGCGAGGAAAAGCGCCTGTCCTGACACTGCGCCGTCAGCCAGGCGCGTTCACAAAAACGGATTTTCCACCACCTCAACCGGCTTGAGCGCCACCGTGCGCGGCAGGCGCTTTTCAGACTCCAGCGCCTTGACTACGCGCCCAATCAGCGCTTTGAGTTCTCTGGCCTTGGCGAGGCCTTCCCGGTCGCGGGTCAGTTCCACGTCGCCCATGAGCGTGACGCGGTCCACCCGGTTCTCGATTTCCAGCGCGCCGATGCGGATCACGTCGCTTTCGTTGGCGTAGGGTTTGAAGTCGTTGCGCATGGGTTTTTCCTTTACTTTTTAGCGGCCCGGCTGATGGCATCAATGACAAGGCTGGCGAAATTGCGCAGTGTAAATTCGTCTTTTTCCAGCGTTTTGGACTTGCTGCCCTGCTCGGTGGTGGGCTTGGGCAGCGTCATTCCGGCATCGCGCACCTTTTGCGGCAGGCCGGGCAGCAGGCTGATGCCGACCTTCTTTTCCAGTTCGGAAACCGTGACGGCGGCGTAGTCGCGGGTTTCATCGTTGCTCACAAAATAAGCGCCAGCCTTTTGCTGCGCCGGGCTGTAGAGCACTTTCCACAGGTGCGTCGGCACCATGACATTGCCGACTTTCTTGATGTTGTTGCCGATAAAAGCCGGGCCGCTGACAACATACACATCGCCCTCGCTCACAGCGAGCTGCCGGGCGGCGGCCTCGATGCCCGCCCAGACTCCGGCGTTGTTGGCGTGAATCTGCGGCACCATGTTGGCCAGCGAAAACGACTCGGCTTGCGATTGCCGGTCGGCAAAATCGGCGTTCGGTGCCATGTGGCCCCGGTCGTAGCCCGAGCGGGCGTAGTCGTCGAGTTCGGCGCGGTCGTTCTCGGGCAGGGTTTTTTCAACGTGGAAAGAGTCCTTGCGCGACAGCGTTTTGGCTTTTTTCAGGTTGTCGCGTGTCAGGTGCTCGGCGGCATAAATCGGCGTGCGGCTCACGCCCGAATGCAGCACGGCAAACGCCTTGAAGCAGATTTCCTGGGTACGCGCCTGCAGTTTGGGACTGGTGACGGCGGGCGGCGCGCCTGCGGCAAAGTGCTGGGGGCAAGCCGTGTCGGCCAGAGCCGCTGCGCTGATCAGGGCCGTCAGGGAAAAAACGTAAGTACGGAGCATGTGTGGACACCGGGGAATATCTTTAAGGAGGTGTCAGTGTGCCTCAAACCGCTCATCCGGTGGCGGAAATTGCGGGCGCGTGAGGCACCCCGCCAGCCCGCTGCCCCGGCACCCTGCACGGCAGAGTCAGCCGCGCTTCACCAATTCTTTACCTTTTCGCCAGCCCGGCAGGGCGAACTTAAAGCCGCCGGGGGCGCTCTATCCGTGCAGAATGCAGGCCGTTTCGCCTCAGACTATGTGCCCCATTAAATCCATTGCTTAGCACTCTCATTGAGGGAGTGCTAACATTTGAGGCTAGAGAAAAAGGAGTTCTGCCATGTCACACGCTTTTTCCCCTGACATATTGAAATCGACCCTGCGAGCGCCCGCTGCCTCTAGCACGGCTGTGGCCGCGATGAATCCGTGGTCTATGGTGCCGCCGCTGGGCAATCTGGACGCTTACATTTCCGCCGTCAACCGCCTGCCCATGCTGACGCTGGAGCAGGAGCAGGAGTTTTCCAAAAAGCTCAAGGAGCACAACGATCTGGACGCCGCTGGCAAGCTGGTGCTGTCGCACCTGCGGCTGGTGGTGTCGATTTCGCGCAAATACCTGGGCTACGGCCTGCCACACGGCGATTTGATCCAGGAAGGCAACATCGGCCTGATGAAAGCCGTCAAGCGCTTTGACCCGGAGCAAAACGTGCGTCTGGTCAGCTACGCCATGCACTGGATCAAGGCCGAGATTCACGAGTACATCCTGAAAAACTGGCGCATGGTCAAGGTCGCCACCACCAAAGCGCAGCGCAAGCTGTTTTTCAACCTGCGCTCGATGAAGCAGGGTTACAAAGACGACGCCGACGCGGCCACGCACCGCGACACGCTGACCGAAAGCCAGATTGACGCGATGGCCAAAACGCTCAACGTCAAGCGCGAGGAAGTCATCGAGATGGAGCAGCGCATGTCCGGAGGCGATGTGCTGCTAGACCCCAGCCCCGGCGACGACGGCGAAGACGCGTTCGGCCCGATTGCCTATCTGGCCGACAGCGCACAGGAGCCGACGGCGCTGATGGAGTCGCGCCAGCATGACAGCCTGACAACGCACGGCCTGAGCACCGCGCTGCAAGAGTTGGACCCGCGTGCCCGGCGTATCGTCGAAGAGCGCTGGCTCAACGTCAACGACGACGGCTCGGGCGGCATGACGCTGCACGATTTGGCCGCCGAATACAAGGTCAGCGCCGAGCGCATCCGCCAGATTGAAGTCGCGGCAATGAAAAAGATGAAAAAAGTGCTGGCCAGCTACGCCTGAGCTTCTGATTTTCAGCCTGCCTTGAGCAGCAGGCGGATGTCCGAGGCCAGCACTTCAGCCCCGGCGCCGTAGCGGTTGTACAGCCGCAGTTGGCCTTTGGTGTCATACACATAACTGCCCGCCGAATGGTCCAGCGTGTAGCTGGTGGGCGTTTTGCCCTCGACTTTTTTGTAATAAATCTTGAAGTCTTTGGCAATTTGTACCAGCTGCTCGGGCGTGGGCCGCAGCGCCAGAAAGGTCGGGTCAAAATTGGCCATGTAGCCCTTCAGCAGCGCGGGCGTGTCGCGCTCGGGATCGACGGTGATAAAAATGCCCTGCAGCTTGTCGCCATCGGCACCGAGCAGTTGCTTGACCTGCGCCAGATCGGCCATCGAAGTCGGGCACACGTCCGGGCACTGGGTGAAGCCAAAAAACACCACGACGATTTTTCCGCCAAAGTCTTTGAGCGTGCGCAGTTGGCCGTTGTGGTCGGGCAGGGAAAAATCCTGCGCATAGTCGGCGCCGGTCAGGTCAATGCTTCTAAACGACGGCTTGCCGGGCGAGCAGGCCGCCAGCAGGCCCGCCGTGATCGACAGCGCCACAGCGCCGCCCAAGGTTTTGACAGCGCGCCTGCGCTCAGGCTGCATTGGCTCGGTAAATTTCATCAAGGCTCCAGATTTCAAACAAGGTAATGGTCCAGCAGCAGCGCGGCAAACAGGACGGACAGGTGAATCAGCGAAAAACGGAAAGTCTGGCGCGCCAGCGTATCCGAATAATCACGCCACAGCCGCCAAGCGTAGCCGCTGAAACCAACACTCAGCACGACCGCCGCCGCCAGGTACAGCCAGCCGCTCATCTTGAACACAAAAGGCATGAGGCAGGCGGCAAACAACACCAGAGTGTATAAAAACACCTGCAGCCGGGTAAATTCGTTGCCGTGCGTGACCGGCAGCATGGGCAGCCCGGCCTTGCGGTAATCTTCGACGCGGTACAGGGCCAGCGCCCAGAAATGCGGCGGCGTCCACAAGAAAATAATCAAAAACAAAATCAAGGCTTCGGGCGTGACCTCGCCGGTCATCGCGGCCCAGCCGAGCACTGGCGGCATGGCACCCGACGCGCCGCCGATGACGATGTTTTGCGGCGTCAGCGGTTTCAGGATCACGGTATAGACCACCGCGTAGCCGACAAAGGTGGCAAAGGTCAGCCACATCGTCAGCGGATTCACCCAGACGTACAAAATCCACGAGCCCAACGCGCACAGAGCGGCGGAAAACGCCAGGGTCAGCGGGTTGCTCAGTTGCCCGCGCGCGGTCGGGCGCCAGGCGGTGCGGCGCATTTTGGCGTCAATCTGCTGCTCGACCAGGCAGTTGAAGACCGCCGCCGCCCCGGCCACCAGCCAGATGCCGACGCAGGCGATCAGCGCCAATTGCACATCCGCCCAGCCCGGAACGCCGGGAACGGCCAGCACCATGCCGATCAGCGCGCAAAACACGATGAGCTGGATCACACGCGGTTTGGTCAGCGCATAAAACTGCGCCAGCCGCG
>CAIYKK010000711.1 GCA_903926695.1 uncultured Burkholderiales bacterium | reverse complement strand
TCGATGCCGAAGTTGCAGTGCATGGACTCGTCGCGCAGGATGTACTGGTACTGCTCGGCCGCGCCGGTCATCTTGTTTTGCCGGCCCAGCGCCAGAATCTGCGTGAAGCCGACATAAAAGAACAGGCCTTCCATCAGGCAGGCAAACACGATCAGCGACTTGAGCAGCGTCTGGTCGGCTTCCGTGGTGCCGGTCTTGAAGCTGGGGTCTGAAATCGCTTCGATAAATGGGATCAGGAACTGGTCCTTGTCCTTGATGGACTGCACTTCGTTGTAGGCGTTGAAGATTTCGCCCTCGTCCAGGCCCAGCGACTCGGTGATGTACTGGTAGGCGTGGGTGTGAATCGCCTCTTCAAACGCCTGGCGCAGCAGGAACTGGCGGCACTCGGGCGCGGTGATGTGGCGGTAGGTGCCCAGCACGATGTTGTTCGCGGCCAGCGAATCGGCGGTCGTGAAAAAACCCAGATTGCGCATAACCAGGCGGCGCTCGTCGTCGGTCAGGCCGTTGGGGTCTTTCCACAGGGCGATGTCGCGGGTCATGTTGACTTCCTGCGGCATCCAGTGGTTGGCGCAGGAGGCGAGGTATTTTTCCCAGGCCCATTTGTATTTGAACGGCACCAGCTGGTTCACATCGGTCTGGCCGTTGATGATGCGCTTGTCGTCGGCGCGCACGCGCAATTTTTGAGGCGTTGAAAACATAGGAGCGGGTGTGTAGCCCGCAGACGGTGTTGGGTTGGCAGTCCCTAGCGGGAAATCATCATCAAAATTCAGCATGTGTCACCACTCTAACTTTCAGTTTTTGAGCCGTCCACGAAGCCAAGTCGTTGCCCATATAAAGTCTTTTCAAGACGAAGAAGAGGGTGTGACCTCCGGCCACACCCTCTTCAGTCTCGCTTTTTAGCCGTGGGGCAGCGAGCGCACATGACTGCGCACGCTTTCCCATTGCCCGAACCTGTAGCGCCTATAGGCACGCACAGGAACGATACGAGGATGTTGAATGCACTGCATACAACCCCCTTGTTCTCATGGTTACAAGGCGTTTGCGGACGTTCAGTTAAAATCTTCCATTGGCCGTTTCAAGCCTGAAAGGTTTTCTAAACGGGCACGAGGTTCGCCCCGATGACCCCGCACCTTTCGCAAACCCCGCTCTGTTGGCGCAGAGCGGGGTTTGTTTTTGGTGCCTACCGAATCACTGGCAGGCTTCGCAGCCGGGATCGTCAAGCGAGCAGAACTTGATGTCGGTCGCGGGCGAAGCGCTCATCTCGGCTTCGGCGGCAGCGGCGGCTTCGTCAATCGCGCTCATGGCGGCGCTGACGGCGGGGCCGGACGACACGGCGTTCATCTTGCCCGCCTGCACGGTCGATTTTTCGGCGTGCGTGGCGCTCATGGTGCGCAGGTAATACGTGGTTTTGAGGCCGCGCAGCCAGGCCAGTTTATAAGTCTCGTCGAGCTTTTTGCCCGACGCGCCTGCCATGTAGATGTTGAGCGACTGGGCCTGGTCAATCCATTTCTGACGCCGCGCACCGGCTTCAACTAACCACGAGGTTTCGATTTCAAACGCCGTGGCGTACAGCGCCTTGATTTCGGCGGGCACCCGGTCAATCGGGCGCAGCGAACCGTCAAAGTGCTTCAAATCGACCACCATCACGTCGTCCCAGAGGCCGAGCTTTTTCAGGTCGCGCACCAAGGCGTGGTTGATGATGGTGAATTCGCCCGACAAATTGGACTTGACCGACAGGTTGCCAAAACACGGCTCGATGCAGGCATCGACGCCAATGATGTTGGAAATCGTCGCCGTCGGGGCAATCGCCACGCAGTTGGAGTTGCGCATGCCGTCTTGGGCGATTTTCTGGCGCAGGGCTTCCCAGTCGAGGGTGGAAGAGCGGTCCACCTCGACAAAGCCGCCGCGCTCGGCGGCCAGCATGTCCAGCGTGTCCAGCGGCAAAATGCCCTTGTCCCACAGCGAGCCCTTGTAGCTTTCGTACTGGCCGCGCTCTTTGGCCAGCTCGGTCGAGGCCCAATAAGCGTGGTAGCAGATCGCTTCCATCGAGGTGTCGGCAAACTCCACGGCCGCTTGCGAGGCGTAGGGCACGCGCAGTTCGTACAGGCAGTCCTGGAAACCCATCAGGCCCAAGCCGACCGGGCGGTGGCGCATGTTGGCGTAGCGGGCTTTTTCGACGGCGTAGTAGTTGATGTCGATCACGTTGTCCAGCATGCGCATGGCCGTGGTGATGGTTTTCTTCAGCTTGTCGTGATCCAGCGCGCCGTCTTTCAGGTGGCGGGACAGGTTGATCGAGCCGAGGTTGCAGACCGCCGTTTCGGTCTCGCTGGTGTTGAGCGTGATCTCGGTGTTTTTGGTGATCAGGCCGTTCACCGTCCAGGCATGCGTTTCAGAATCGACGCTCAGGCAGTACGCATCTTCATTGGGCAGATTGACCAGGCCTTTGAAGGTGGCGTGCAGCTTCTGGGTGTAGCCGTCTTTCTTGAGGTTTTCCAGAAAGCGCGTCGCCGCTTCGGAGTGGCGGCTGGCGGCCAGCTGCGTCACCGATTCGGCAATGCGGCAGCCCTGAATCGAGGTGATGAGCAGGCGGTACAGCGGCTTGCTCCAGTACGTTTTTTTGCCGCCCTGGCCGTCGGGCAGCTCGTGCTCTTCGTGGCCGCGCATCTGGTTGATTGACGATTTCACGCCCAGATTGGCCCACAGGATTTGCAGGCTTTCAATCAGGCTCAGGTCGATAGAGGCCAGCGCCATCGTCGTCACCTCGCCGCTGGCAGCGATGTTGCCGTCGGCCTGATACAAGCCTTTCAGGTAAGCCGCCACCGTGGCGCGGTCGCCCTGCCACACCAGTTCCGGCACTTGGGTTTTGGTTTCGGGCGTGAAGCCGTGTTCGGCCAGCACGCGCCGCAGCGGTGCCGAGGCCAGGCGGGCTTTGCCGAGTTTGGGGTCGATGCGGAACACGGGCGTGTTCACCGATGTGGTGTTCAGCACGGTGTTGCCGCTCAGAACGTAATGAACGGTTTCGGTAGTGGCTGGCAGGCAGGCGAAATCGTTTTCCCACACGTCGATGAAGACGTTGTGCTCGCCGAATGTGCCGTCGCCCGCAATCAGGCCCATCAAATAACCCAGCTCGGGGTTGTGCTGCTGGCCCCACAGGCCTTCGAGCTGCTGGGTGAGCAGCTTGTCGCCCGCCACCAGGTGCTGGGCTTCAACCCAGCCGCGATCTTTGACCCAGACTTTGTGGTCGGGCGTGACTTTGTGGCTGTAGCCTTCGTCGGTTTCAATGCGAACGATAGGCGCGTCGGGGCGCGGCAGCAGCATTTCCGAAGCGGTGTAAACGCCGTCCAGGCCGACGACCTTGTTGCGCCCGCCCAGGCGGTACAGCTCGCCCACGGTCATCAAGCCGCGATCTGTCACGACGCGCTGATCTGCCGTCATGCAGCACAGGTTAGACGAGTGAACAACGCCCGCATGCTGCTGCGGCGAGCGGATGTTGCAGGCGTCCTTGAACGTGATCCACGGATGGCCGGTCTCGAACAGCATGGACAAAATTTTGCGCCACAGATCGGTCGCTTGCAGCGTGCGCGACGGTTTCAGCTCGCCGCGCATGGCACGCGCTTCGTAGGCGACATAGGCGGTTTCAAAGTCCTTGCCGTATTTGTCGTGCAGGTCCGGCGTGTCGGACGGCGAGAACAGCGTCCAGCTGCCTTTTTCCATCACGCGGCGCATGAACAGGTCGGGAATCCAGTTCGACGTGTTCATGTCGTGGGTGCGGCGGCGGTCGTCGCCGGTGTTTTTGCGCAGCTCCAGGAATTCCTCGATGTCCAGGTGCCAGGTTTCGAGGTAGGCGCAAACCGCGCCCTTGCGCTTGCCACCGTTGTGCGCCAGACCGGCGACGGTCTGGTAAGACTCGTCCACATCGACTTTCAGATCGACAACGAGCGGCTTGGGCGTGATGCCGGTGACGGCGCGCACGCGTGAATAGACCACGCCATCGCGGGTGATCCAGTTGCGCTTGGTCAGCGGCTGGCAGCCCAGGCGCTGGGCCAGTTCGGGCAAAGCCGGAATGCGCAAATCAATGCAAGTGGTGGTGTTGTCAAACGTCGCTGCCGAGCCGTCCGAGCGCAGCCCGGTGTGGTTGTGGCGGCGGGTGCGTTTTTGGCCGGACACCGGCACGCCCAGACGCAGCATCTGGTAGCGCAGGCCGTGGGCCAGCGGCTCCGAGGCCGATGTAAAACTCAGTTCCTTGCCGCGTGAGACGCAGCCGTCGGTTTCCAGTAGTCCGTGTACCAGCGCCAGCGTTTGCGCGGGCGGCAGGTGCGACAGGCGCGGGGCGATGCGCTTGGCGTGCTGGGCGTCGTACAGATCGGCGTGGTCAAACGGCAGCGTGGGCGCGCCTGCGCCGGTGATGCCGCCTGTGGTGCCGTCGCGCAGCGCGCCCATGCCAGCGGCCCAATGGATTTGCACGTAGGTGGTGCCGCGCCCGGTTTCCCAGCTGTGAATGCCGCGCCCGCTCAGGTAGCAGCGCACGAATTCGAGATGCTCGCTATCGGCTTGCGGGTTGCCGGACACGCCCCATTGCATGCCGTCCTTGGACAGGTGGCCGTCGCCCAGCAAAATGCCGTACAGGCGCGCATCGTCTTCGCTGAAGCCCTGCACTGGCACGACTTCCGTCGGAATGGCAAAACCGATGTAGTCGCCGGTTTGCAACTTGCCAGCATCGATCCAGGCCGGGGCGACTTTGCCTTTAGCCAGCCACGCCTCGGTGCGGGCGTTGGATTGGCCCAGCGGCACGCCTTGAATCGCCCAGAACGGGTGCGCGTCGGTGACTTGCAGCGGCTCAATGGCGTGCTTGACGTCAAGTGCCACCATCGGGCCGTGCTGGTTATAGACC
>CAIYKK010000710.1 GCA_903926695.1 uncultured Burkholderiales bacterium | reverse complement strand
GAATCGCCAGAATAGGATTGTCCAGCCCCAATTGCGCGCAGCGGTTGATCACTTCCTGCGCCCGGCGCTCGATTTCCGGGTTGCCGCGCTGCACCGAATCAAAGTCCAGATGCGCCGCGTTCGCGCCCGACGCCATCGAGCTGGCCGCGCTGCCGCCCATGCCGATACGCATGCCGGGGCCGCCGAGCTGGATCAAGAGCGTGCCAGCGGGAAACAGGATTTTGTGCGTCAGGTCAGCATCAATCGTGCCGACGCCGCCCGCGATCATGATGGGCTTGTGGTAGCCCCAGCGCTGGCCGTTCACCGTTTGCTCGTATTCGCGGAAGTAGCCGGCCAGATTCGGGCGGCCAAACTCGTTGTTGAACGCCGCGCCGCCGAGTGGGCCTTCGATCATGATTTGCAGCGCGCTGGCGATGTGCTCGGGCTTGCCGTAACCCTCGCCGGGCGCGTCAAACAGTTTGGAGACGGTGAAGCCAGTCAGCCCCGCCTTGGGCTTGGAGCCGCGCCCGGTTGCGCCCTCGTCGCGGATTTCGCCGCCCGCGCCGGTCGAAGCGCCGGGGAAAGGCGAAATCGCCGTCGGGTGGTTGTGCGTTTCGACTTTCATCAAAATGTGGGTCAGCGCGTCCTCGGTGGCGCTGTAGGTTTGGTAGCTGGCACCGCCCGCTTCGCCTGTGCCTGCGTCCGCGCCAGCACTTGCGCCAACGCTCGCACCTGTTCCGCCAGCGGTCGGCTTGGCAAAAAACCGCTGGATTTTTGCGCCTTCCATGATGGATGCGTTGTCCGAATACGCCACCACCGTGTGCTGCGGATTCAGCTGCTCGGTGTTGCGGATCATGCCGAACAGGCTTTTGGGCTGCGCCACGCCGTCAATCGTGAAATCGGCGTTGAAAATCTTGTGGCGGCAATGCTCGCTGTTGGCCTGCGCGAACATCATCAGCTCCACGTCGGTCGGGTTGCGCTGCAACTGGGTGAAGGCGTTGACGAGGTAGTCGATTTCGTCGGCGGCCAGCGCCAGACCGAATTCGCTGTTGGCGCGCTCCAGCGCGGCTTTTCCGCCTGCCAGCACGTCAATCGTCTGTAGCGGCGCGCCTTGCAGTTCGGTGAACAGACCGGCAGCGGCCTGCGCCCGGTCGGCGACGACGCTTTCGGTCATGCGGTCGTGCAGCAGCGCGGCGACTTGTTCGCGTTGCGTGTCGCTCAGAGCAGCCTTGCTGAAAAAGCCCGATTTGAGCGTCACGCGGTATTCGGTGATGCGCTCGATGCGTTTGACCGACAGGCCGCAGTTGTGCGCGATGTCGGTAGCCTTGGACGCCCAGGGCGAGACCGTGCCAAAGCGCGGCGAGACGATGAACAGGCCGCTGTCATCGGCGTCAGCGGCGGGCTGGGCGCAAGGTTCGCCGTAGGTCAGCAGCGCGGCGAGCTGGCTTTTGAGCGCGTCGGACGGCGGCGCGTCAGAGGCGGCCAGATGCACAAAACGGGCGCTGATGCCGGTGATTTTGTCGTGGATAAGCTGCAGGCGGGGCAGGAGTTG
>CAIYKK010000709.1 GCA_903926695.1 uncultured Burkholderiales bacterium | reverse complement strand
GGCGCAATGCCTGCGCAGTTCACCAGGCCCATCAGCTTGCCCATTGCCACGGCTTGGGCGACGACGGCTTGGCCGTCGGCTTCCTGGCTCACGTCGCATTTGACGAAGGCGGCGTTGCCTTCTCCGAGTTCCTTGGCAATGGCTTCGCCTTTTTCAGCCTGCATGTCGGCAATCACGACCTTGCCGCCGTTGGCCACCAGCATGCGCGCCGTGCCTTCGCCCAGACCGGATGCGCCGCCGGTGACGATAAATACTTTGCCTGCGATTTCCATGAGGTGTTTCCTTGACGTTAACGTAAACGTCAATTATGGCGTATGCGCATGGCACAGGCGAAAAAAAAGCCCAGTCGCAAGACCGGGCTTAAGCGGATCCTTGAAAACTTAATTTCTAAAAGGAACCGAGGAGACAACTGGTTGGTGACGGGTTCACGCGCAATTAACGTTTTTTGGAGGCGGTGTTGAAGTTGGCTTCGGCCATGTCGCCAGCTTGCTTGACGGCTTTTTGCACGGATTCGTAAGCGGTGCTGGCGGCGGTCATGGCACTTTTCATCATGGTCACGGCGGTTTCGGAACCGGCGGGTGCATTTTGCGTGGCGCTATCGACCAGACCGGCCAGGTTTTTCTGGGCTTCGGCGGCCTGATTTTCCAGGGTTTTGCTCAGTTCGGCGCCAGCGGACGAGGCGATGTCGTACAGGTGACGGCTGTAAGCGGCGGTTTTTTCAGCCATCGGCTGAACCATGCCTGCCTGCAGGGCCAGCAGTTCTTGGGCGTCTTTGGCGCTCAGGGCGGCTTGGGCGCTGTTGGCGCTCTCGGCCAAGGCGGCCTTGGTGGCTTGCACGTTGAGCTCGACCAGCTTTTCAACGCCTTCAAAAGCTTTCTGGGTCAGACCAAACAGGGTTTCGATGTTGGCTTTGTGGGCGGCCATGAGTTGTTCTGCAGTCAGCATGATGAATTTCCTGATTTTTTAGTTAAAGACTAGCTGTTGCTTGAAGCTAAATTGCTGCACTGCAACATAGCCTAAATTATACGGAAAACCCACTGCGACGCAAGCGTTTTTGCGCCAGCGTGTCCGTCTAGGGCGGCGGCTCTAGGTTTTAGCGCTTCGGGCCACAATCGGGCGGTCGCCACACTTTTTACTTTTTCCGGGCTTTTCACCTTGCAAGCTTTCTACGCCGATAACTTTGTGCTGCCGTTGCCCGCTGGGCACCGTTTTCCGATGGGTAAATACAAGCTGCTGCGCGACCGGCTGATCAACGAATGCCCGCAGGTACAGATGAACCAGGCGCCCGCCGCCACCGATGGCGAGCTGGCGCTGGTCCACACGCCGAGCTATATAGCCGCCATCACGCACGGCACGCTGCCCGCGCCCGCGCAGCGCGAAATCGGCTTTCCGTGGAGCCCCGGCATGTCCGAGCGGGCGCGGCGCTCGGCGGGCGCGACGGTGGCGGCGGCGCGTGTGGCGCTGGGGCTGGCACCCGGTGCGCGGCCCGAAGGCATCGCGGCCAATCTGGCGGGCGGCACGCACCATTCTTATGCCGACAAGGGCGGCGGCTTTTGTGTGTTTAACGATTCGGCGGTCGCCACCCGGCTGATGCAGGCCGAATGGGCGCGGTTTCATGGCCCGGTGCGCCCGCCGCTGCAGGTGGCGGTGATTGATTTGGACGTGCATCAAGGCAACGGCACGGCCAGCATTTTTGCCAACGATGCCAGCGTGTTCACCCTGTCGCTGCACGGCGAGAAGAATTTTCCGTTCCGCAAAGAGGCCAGCGATCTGGATGTTGAACTGCCCGACGGCTGCACTGACGCGCCTTATCTGCAGGCGCTGGAGCAGGCGCTTGACGAGCTGGAGCGGCGCTTTACGCCCGGCCTGGTGCTGTTTCTGGCGGGCGCTGACCCGTTCGAGGGCGACCGGCTGGGCCGCCTGTCGCTCAGTTTTGACGGGCTGGAGGCGCGTGACCGGCGCGTGTT
>CAIYKK010000708.1 GCA_903926695.1 uncultured Burkholderiales bacterium | reverse complement strand
TACGCCATGGGCATCAAGCTGGCCAAGCCGGACTCGGAAGTGTTCTGCGTCACCGGCGAAGGCTCGGTGCAGATGAACATCCAGGAACTCTCCACCTGCCTGCAGTACAACACGCCGATCAAGATTCTCTCGCTGAACAACCGCTACCTCGGCATGGTGCGCCAATGGCAGGAAATCGAGTATTCCGGCCGCTACAGCAGCAGCTACATGGACGCGCTGCCCAACTTTGTGAAGCTCGCCGAGGCCTATGGCCATGTCGGCATGCTGATCGAAAGGCCGGAGGATGTCGAGCCCGCGCTGCGCGAAGCGCGCAAGCTCAAAGACCGCACCGTGTTCATGGACTTCCGCACCGATCCGACGGAAAACGTGTTCCCGATGGTCAAAGCCGGCAAGGGGCTGACTGAAATGCTGCTGGGTTCCGAAGACCTGTAAACGCGCTTCGCCCCGACAGGGGCGTGGATTGAAACAAACGTCAACTGACCAATCTATTGACTGCCGAGCCTGCGCATTACCGTGCGCAGGGGAGGGCAGCGAAAAGAGGAATCTTCTTATGAAAAAACACATCATTGCGGTTTTGCTGGAAAACGAAGCGGGCGCGCTGTCCCGCGTGGTCGGCCTGTTCTCGGCGCGCGGCTACAACATCGAAAGCCTGACCGTCGCGCCGACCGAAGATGCCACGCTCTCGCGCATGACGATTCAGACCTCCGGCTCGGACGACGTGATCGAGCAGATCACCAAGCACCTGAACCGCCTGATCGAAGTGGTCAAGGTGGTCGATCTGACCGAAGGCGCTTACACCGAGCGCGAGCTGATGATGGTCAAAGTGCGCGCTGTCGGCAAGGAGCGCGAGGAAATGAAACGCATGGCCGACATTTTCCGGGGCCGCATCATCGACGTGACCGAAAAAAGCTACACGATTGAACTGACCGGCGACCAGTCCAAAAACGATGCGTTTTTGCAGGCCATTGAGCACAGCGCCATTCTGGAAACCGTGCGCACGGGTTCGAGCGGCATTGGCCGGGGCGAGCGCATCCTGCGCGTTTAGAATTCACGGTTTTTCGGGCCCAGCCATCTGGTGGGCTCATTTTCAAACAGCACCTAATTTTTACGGAGTAATTGATGAAAGTTTTCTACGACAAAGACTGTGACCTGTCCCTGATCAAGGGCAAGACCGTGGCCATCATCGGCTACGGCTCGCAAGGCCACGCACACGCCCAAAATCTGAACGAAAGCGGCGTTAACGTCGTCGTCGGTCTGCGCAAGGGTGGCGCTTCCTGGGACAAGGTTGCCAAGGCTGGCCTGACCGTGCTGGAAGTTGACGAAGCCGTCAAGTCCGCCGATGTGGTCATGATTTTGCTGCCCGACGAAAACATCCCCGAGGTGTACAACAACAACGTCGCCCCGAACATGAAGCAGGGCGCTACGCTGGCGTTTGCTCACGGCTTCAACGTGCATTACAACCAGGTGATTCCACGCGCCGATCTGGACGTGATCATGGTCGCGCCCAAAGGCCCAGGCCACACCGTGCGCTCCGAGTACCTCAAGGGCGGCGGCGTGCCTTCGCTGATCGCTGTGTACCAGGACAAGTCCGGCAAAGCCCGTGATCTGGCCCTGTCCTACGCGATGGCCAACGGCGGCGGCAAAGGCGGCATCATCGAAACCAACTTCCGCGAAGAAACCGAAACCGACCTGTTCGGCGAGCAGGCCGTTCTGTGCGGCGGCGCGGTTGAACTGGTGAAGATGGGTTTTGAAACCCTGACCGAAGCCGGTTACGCCCCGGAAATGGCTTACTTCGAGTGCCTGCACGAATTGAAGCTGATCGTCGATTTGATGTACGAAGGCGGCATCGCCAACATGAACTACTCCATTTCCAACAATGCGGAATATGGCGAGTACGTGACCGGCACCGAAGTCATCAACGACAAGTCGCGCGAAGCCATGCGCGCTGCCTTGAAGCGCATCCAGACCGGCGAATACGCCAAGATGTTCATCCTCGAAGGCAAGACCAACTACCCAAGCATGACCGCTCGCCGCCGTCTGAATGCCGAGCACCCGGTTGAAGTCGTGGGTGAAAAACTCCGCGCCATGATGCCGTGGATCGCCAAAAACAGGCTGGTTGACCAGACCCGCAATTAATTTGGGGCGCTGAGGGCGCTTCTTGCCCTTTTGCCACAAGCCGCGCAGCACTCCTGCGCGGCTTTTTTCATGGCTCGGGCCATTTTGTCTGGCCTGGGCCGTGTTTAATTGCGGCGACTGGCCGGATGCGTCTGGCTGGCTTGGTATCCTTGGGGCCGGTGGCGCCAAGGCCGTGTTCAGGCACTGGTCACGCTGTTTTATAGTCAGTTGCGCGCATCAGCCGTGCCTAGAGGAGTCTTTTTATGCATGATGGCGAGGAAACATCCCCCGCGAGCCTGGAGGCCATACCGCGCAAGCGGCGCAAGGGCATTTACATCCTGCCCAACCTGTTCACGCTGGCGGCGCTGTTTGGCGGGTTTTATTCCATCGTCATGGCGATCAATGGCCGTTTTGACCAGGCGGCCATTGGCGTGTTCTGCGCCATGGTGCTCGACAGCCTCGATGGCCGCGTGGCGCGCATGACCAACACCCAAAGCGCGTTTGGCGAGCAGATGGATTCGCTCTCGGACATGGTGTCGTTCGGCGCGGCGCCTGCCTTGATCGCTTACGTCTGGGGGCTGAAAGATTTGGGCCGTTGGGGCTGGATTGGCGCGTTTGTCTATTGCGCCTGCGCTGCGCTGCGGCTGGCGCGCTTTAACGTCAACACCAGCGTGGTCGATAAGCGCTATTTTCAGGGCTTGCCTTCACCAGCAGCGGCGGCTTTGGTGGCGGGTTTTATCTGGCTGATGACGGAACTGGGCGTGCAGCGCGGCATCGATACGGTCTGGTTCAGCTGGGGCCAGCTCACCTGGGTGATGTTCGGCCTGACGCTCTATGCGGGCCTGACGATGGTGACCAACGTGCCGTTTTACAGCTTCAAGGACGTGCAGATGAAGCGCAGCGTGCCCTTCGCGGTCATTGTGCTGATTGCGCTGGGCATTGCGGTGATCAACATCGCGCCCTCGACCATGATGTTCGGGCTGTTTGTGATTTATGGCCTGTCGGGCTATGGGCTGTATGCCTGGCGCAAGGCCAAGGGCCAGCAGACCAGCGTGATTTCAACCTCCACCGACGAGCCGGACGAGCGCGGCCTGCACAAATGAAGTGTGGTACATTGGCCGAATGAACACGATGTCGCTAGAACTGCTGCTATCTCCCAACGGGCGGAGACGGTAGTACACGCGTAATTCCTGTCACGACGGCCCGTTTGCACCAGCAACGGGCCGTTTTTCATTTCCGAGTCCATAAACACCCAACCCGAGAAATCCATGACCGACAAACTCATCATTTTCGACACCACCTTGCGCGACGGCGAACAGTCCCCCGGCGCCTCCATGACGCGCGACGAAAAACTGCGCATCGCCCGTCAGTTGGAGCGGCTCAAGGTTGATGTGATCGAAGCGGGCTTTGCGGCCAGCTCCAACGGCGATTTTGAATGCATCAAGGCCATTGCCGAGATTGTGAAAGATTCGACGATTTGCTCGCTGGCCCGCGCCAACGACCGCGATATTTCCCGTGCCGCCGAAGCCTTGAAGCCCGCCAACTCGGGGCGCCTGCACCTGTTTTTGGCCACCAGCGCCTTGCACATGGAAAAAAAGCTGCGCATGACGCCCGATCAGGTGTTCGAGCAGGCCAAAACAGCGGTGCGTTTTGCCCGCAATTTGATGGGCGACATCGAGTTCAGCCCGGAAGACGGCTACCGCTCAGACCCGGATTTTCTCTGCCGCGTCATTGAGGCGGTGATTGCCGAAGGCGCCACCACCATCAACGTGCCCGACACCGTGGGTTACGCCATTCCCGAGCTGTACGGCAATTTCATCAAGAACCTGCGCGAGCGCGTTCCCAACAGCGACAAGGCGATCTGGTCGGTGCATTGCCACAACGATCTGGGCATGGCCGTGGCCAATTCGCTGGCCGGTGTGAAAATCGGCGGCGCCCGCCAGGTCGAATGCACCATCAACGGCCTGGGCGAGCGGGCGGGCAACTGCTCGCTCGAAGAAGTGGTCATGGCGATCAAGACCCGCAAGGATTATTTCAACCTCGACATGCGCATCGACACCCAGCACATTCTGGCGGCCAGCCGTTTGGTCAGCCAGACGACGGGTTTTGTGGTGCAGCCGAACAAGGCCGTGGTCGGCGCCAACGCTTTTGCGCACGCGTCGGGCATTCACCAGGACGGCGTGCTCAAGGCGCGTGACACCTACGAAATCATGCGCGCCGAAGACGTGGGCTGGACGGCCAACAAAATCGTGCTGGGCAAGCTCAGCGGGCGCAACGCCTTCAAGCAGCGCCTGCTCGAACTGGGTGTGGCGATGGAAAGCGAAGCCGATATCAACCACGCCTTCATCAAGTTCAAAGACCTGGCCGATAAAAAAAGCGAGATTTTTGACGAGGATATTCTGGCGCTCGTCTCCGACGAGAGCGCGGCCCAAGGCAACGACCAGTATGGATTTGTCTCGCTGTCGCAGCACAGCGAAACCGGTGAGCGTCCGCAGGCCAGCGTGGTTTTCACCGTCGCGGGCAAGGAAGTCAAGGGCGAGTCGGATGGCAACGGTCCGGTCGATGCCTCGCTCAAGGCGATTGAAACCCACGTC
>CAIYKK010000707.1 GCA_903926695.1 uncultured Burkholderiales bacterium | reverse complement strand
GCCCTGCTCTTCGGCAGCCACGATGTAGCCCGCCAGCACCGGCAGCACCGCGCCGTTCATCGTCATGGAGACGCTGACCTTGTCCAGCGGAATCTGGTTGAACAAAATCTTCATGTCTTCAACCGAGTCAATCGCCACGCCTGCCTTGCCCACGTCGCCGGTCACACGCGGATGGTCGCTGTCATAACCCCGGTGCGTGGCCAAATCGAATGCCACCGACACGCCTTGGCCGCCAGCGGCCAGCGCCTTGCGGTAAAACGCATTGGATTCTTCGGCGGTGGAAAAACCGGCGTACTGGCGAATCGTCCACGGGCGCACCGAGTACATCGTCGCCTGCGGGCCACGAATGAAGGGCTCAAAACCCGGCAGCGTGTTGGTGTAAGGCAGATCCTTGATGTCCTCGGCCGTGTACAGCGGCTTGACGGTGATGCCGTCTGGCGTTTTCCAGTTCAGGGCGTTGACATCGCCGCCGGGGGCAGACTTGGCGGCCGACTTGGCCCAGGCTTCAAGGGTGGCGGCGTTAAACGAAACGGGCGTTGTCATGTAAATCAGCAGTCTTTGTTGGGCCAGGCTGAAATGCGCCTTTCACAGGGCACAATCAAGCCGAAGCATTTTGTAACAGTTACCAGGATTTTACATTATTCATAATTATTGATTCAAAAAATCCTGCCGGACTTGCCTTTAGACTACCGGGACTATGGCTGAAATTTCCCTGTCTCCCCGAGCGCTTTATGAAGAAGTCGCCGAACTTTTGCGCCAGCGCATTTTTAACCGCGAACTGACTCCCGGAAGCTGGATTGACGAGCTGAAACTGGCCGAAGAATACGGCATCAGCCGCACACCGCTGCGCGAGGCGCTCAAGGTGCTGGCCACCGAAGGGCTGGTGACCATGAAGGTGCGGCGCGGCGCTTATGTCACCGAAATGTCCGACAGCGACCTGACGGACGTTTACCACCTGCTGGCGCTGTTAGAGAGCGACGCCGCCGAAGTCGTCGCCGCCAAGGCCACAGAACTCCAGCTCAGGGAACTGCAAAGCCTGCATCAGGAACTGGAAAAAGCGGTCAACAACCGCGAGCGTTTTTTTGAGATCAACGAGGCGTTTCACATGCGGCTGCTGGAAATCGCCAACAACCGCTGGCGCGACCAGATGGTCGCCGATCTGCGCAAGGTGATGAAGCTCAACCGCCACAATTCGCTGCTCAAGAGCGGTCGCATCGAGGAGTCGCTGATGGAACACCGCGCCATCATGGCCGCGCTGCTGGCACGCGATGCAGCCGCCGCCGCGCAAAACATGCGCGAACACTTCAAAAACGGACTGGAAGCGGCGGCCTGAGTCAAAAACTCGTACCGGTATAAAGCGACGGCGCCATTTCCCAGTGGCGGGTCACCTTGCCGTGTTTGTCCACGCTTTCGAGCCGGACCATAAAACCCCACAGCCGCCCGACATGCTTGATGACTTCGCGCACATCGTCGCTGAGCGGGCGGTTGTTGTGCTGGCTGTGGCGCAGGGTGAGCGAGCGGTCGCCGCGCACATCAACATTCCAGACCTGGATATTGGGCTCGCGGCAGCTTAAATCGTACTGGCGCGCCAGCGCCTCGCGCACATGACGGTAGCCGCTGTCGTCGTGAATGGCGGAGACTTCCAGCGTCAACTCAGCCGCATCGTCGAGGATGGAAAACAGCCGGAACTCGCGGATCAGCTTGGGCGACAGGTATTGCCCAATAAAACTTTCGTCGCGGAAATTGCGCATCGCGTGGTCCAGCGTCTGACGCCAGTCCGAACCAGCAATGTCGGGAAACCACTGCCGGTCTTCGTCGGTCGGGTGTTCGCAGATGCGCCGGATGTCGGTGAACATCGCAAAACCCAGCGCATACGGGTTGATGCCCCGGTACGCTGGATGCGCCAGCGGCGGCTGAAACAGCACGTTGGTGTGCGAGCGCAGGCTTTCAATCATGAAACCGTCGCTCAATAAACCCTCGTCGTACAGCGCGTTGAGCAGCGTGTAGTGCCAGAACGTGGCCCAGCCTTCGTTCATCACCTGGGTCTGGCGCTGCGGGTAAAAATACTGGGCGATTTT
>CAIYKK010000706.1 GCA_903926695.1 uncultured Burkholderiales bacterium | reverse complement strand
TTTGCGCGGGAGGCGGCCTACGCCGAATTGGTGCGTGCAGGCACCACACTTGAGCAGCAGGAGGCGCTGACCCGTTCGGTACTGAGCGGCTGGGCCTTGGGCAGCGACGATTTTGTCGCCGATCTGCAAAAACGCACCGAGCGCCGGGTCACAAAAAATCAGCCGGGACGCCCGTTTCAGCGCCCGCGTTCGCTGTGAAAACCGCGCTAAAGCGTTGAATTGATTGAATTTAAGGCGGCTGGTTTTGATCTGTCCCTGATTTTTCAAATTGCTCTTGAGTGAAAAATTAAATGGAATCTGACCCCCATTAATTTGCTTGGCATTTTTGTTGCTCTGGACTATGCTTTCCCTTCCTGTAAATAAATTTGAACCCTGGCGGGTCAATGTCGTGTGCGTGTCAGACGCGCACCGTTTTGGCCTGTCAACTGACGAGGATTTGCCATGACCACGGCTGCTGAAATCAAGCATTTTGAAGAAAACGGTTTATACGCGGGCGCCAATGAGCACGACGCTTGCGGCGTCGGTTTTGTTGCCCACATCAAGGGCCACAAGAGCCACGCCATCGTTCAGCAGGGCCTGAAAATCCTCGAAAACCTGGACCATCGGGGCGCTGTCGGCGCCGACAAGCTGATGGGCGATGGCGCCGGTATCCTGATTCAGCTGCCGGATGCGCTGTACCGCGAAGAAATGGCCGCGCAAGGCGTGGCGCTGCCCCCGCCCGGTGAATACGGCGTCGGCATGGTGTTTTTGCCCAAAGAACACGCCTCGCGTCTCGCTTGCGAGCAGGCGCTGGAGCGCGCTGTCAAGGCCGAAGGCCAGGTTTTGCTGGGCTGGCGCGATGTGCCGGTCAACCGCGACATGCCGATGTCGCCCAACGTGCGCAAAAAAGAACCCATCCTGCGCCAGATTTTCATTGGCCGTGGCAATGACGTGATCGTGCAGGATGCGCTGGAGCGCAAGCTGTACGTGATCCGCAAGACCGCCAGCGCCGCCATCCAGAACCTCAAGCTGACGCACAGCAAAGAGTATTACGTGCCCAGCATGTCCAGCCGCACCGTGGTCTATAAAGGCCTGCTGCTGGCTGACCAGGTTGGCACGTATTTCATGGACCTGACCGATGTGCGCTGCGTGTCCGCGCTGGGTCTGGTGCATCAGCGCTTTTCGACCAACACCTTCCCCGAGTGGCCGCTGGCCCACCCGTACCGCTATGTCGCGCACAACGGCGAGATCAACACCGTCAAGGGCAACTACAACTGGATGAAGGCCCGCGAAGGCGTGATGTCCTCGCCAGTGCTCGGCGCTGATTTGCAAAAGCTCTACCCAATCAGCTTTGCCGGCCAGTCCGACACCGCCACCTTCGACAACTGCCTTGAACTGTTGACGATGGCCGGTTACCCGATCAGCCAGGCCGTGATGATGATGATTCCCGAGCCGTGGGAACAGCACACGACGATGGACGAGCGCCGCAAAGCGTTTTACGAATACCACGCCGCGATGCTGGAGCCGTGGGACGGCCCGGCCTCCATCGTGTTCACCGATGGCCGCCAGATCGGAGCCACGCTGGACCGCAACGGCCTGCGCCCTTCGCGTTACTGCGTGACCGACGACGATCTGGTCATCATGGCGTCCGAGTCCGGCGTGCTGCCCATTCCTGAGCACAAAATCGTGCGCAAATGGCGTCTGCAGCCCGGCAAGATGTTCCTGATCGACCTCGAACAAGGCCGCATGGTCGATGATGAGGAAATCAAGGCCACGCTGGCGCACAGCAAGCCCTACAAGCAGTGGATCGAAAACCTGCGCATCAAGCTCGACGACGTGGCGCTCAAGTCCGCTGCCGCTGCGCCCGCCGCTGCCGAGTCCCAGCCCAGCCTGCTCGACCGCCAGCAGGCCTTTGGCTACACCCAGGAAGACATCAAATTCCTGCTCTCGCCAATGGCCTCCAACGGCGAAGAAGCCACCGGCTCCATGGGCAACGACAGCCCGCTGGCCGTGCTGTCGAACAAAAACAAGCCGCTGTACAACTACTTCAAGCAGCTGTTCGCGCAGGTGACGAACCCGCCGATTGACCCGATCCGCGAAGCCATCGTGATGTCGCTGGTGTCCTTCATCGGCCCCAAGCCCAACCTGCTGGACATCAACCAGGTGAACCCGCC
>CAIYKK010000705.1 GCA_903926695.1 uncultured Burkholderiales bacterium | reverse complement strand
GCATCATTCGCTTCGCCGTGCCGTCCGACAGCGAGGTCGAGGCGTGGTTGCCGATTGCCGATGCGATTGCGCTGGCGCCGCAGGCCAAGGTCAGCCTGTATCTCAACGCCAGCCCGCTCTCGCCCGTGTCGGCGCGGCTGCGGTTTGAGGCGCACGACGCCGTGCAGCGCCCGGACGGCAGCTACGCCTACCGCGTGCGCGCCGCGCTTGACGAGCCTACCGCCCACCGTGTCGGCCTGAAGGGCACGGCCAAAGTCTATGGCGGCTGGGTGCCGCTGGTCTATTGGGTGCTGCGCCGCCCGCTGGCCGCCGTGCGTTCCACGCTGGGGTTTTAAATCATGCCACTGCCAAGTTTGCGCCAGGAACTGGCGCTGCTGCCGGGTGCCGCGCTGCCCGACGGGCAGCCCACCTGGACGATTCACGACCCGGTTCGCGGGCTGTTTTTTCAGATCGACTGGCCGACGTTTGAGGTGTTGCAGCGGCTCCATCTGGATTCGCCCGAAGCCATCGCCGCCGACATTGCCGAAGTCACGACGCTGGACCTGGACGGCGACGATGTTGAAAAAGTCCTGCAGTTTTTCATCGGCAACCAGTTGACGCAGCCGCCCGAAGGCGCCCAAACGGCGCGCCAGCTGGCCCAGCGGCTGACCAAGATGCGCGGCGGGCCGATCAAGTGGCTGCTGCATCACTACCTGTTTTTCCGGGTGCCGTTGTGGCGCCCGGACGCCTGGCTGGATCGCTGGCAATCGGTCGCGGCGATTTTTTACAGCCGCACGTTTGCGTGGCTGACGGCTGGCGCGCTGGTGTTTGGCCTGACGCAGGTGGCGCGACGCTGGGACATTTTTACCGCCTCGCTGGTCGATACTTTTAATCTGGAAGGGCTGCTGGCTTACGGCTTTGCGCTCACGGTGGTGAAGTTTCTGCACGAACTGGGCCACGCTTTCACCGCCAAGCGCCTCGGTTGCCGGGTGCCGACGATGGGCGTGGCGTTTCTGGTGATGTGGCCCGTCGCTTACACCGACACCAACGAAGCCTGGCGCTTGACCAACCGGCTGCAACGCCTGCAAGTGGCCGCTGCGGGCATTGCCACCGAGCTGATCATTGCCGTTTGGGCCAGTTTGGCGTGGGGCGTGTTGCCTGACGGCCCGGCGCGCTCCGCCGCTTTTGTGTTGGCCACCACGACCTGGGTGGCGACGCTGGCGATGAATGCCAGCCCGTTCATGCGTTTTGACGGCTATTTCATCCTCTCGGACTGGCTCGATTTGCCCAATCTGCACGACCGCAGTTTTGCGCTGGCGCGCTGGAAGCTGCGCGAGTGGCTGTTTGACTTGGGCGAAGAGGTGCCCGAACACTTCCCGCCGCACAAACAGTTTGGCCTGATCGCTTTTGCCTGGGGCGTGTGGATTTACCGGCTGGCGCTGTTTTTGGGCATTGCGGTGCTGGTGTACCACTTCTTTATCAAGCTGGTGGGCATTGGCCTGTTTGCGGTTGAAATGATCTGGTTTGTGCTGGGGCCGATTCAGCGCGAAGTCAAGGCGTGGCATCAGCGCTGGCCTGCCATCCGCGCCAGCCGCCGCAGTCGCTGGACGGCGGGCGTGGTGCTGGCGCTGGCGCTGCTCACCGTGGTGCCGTGGCCGGGGCGCGTGAGTGTCAGCGCCATGCTGCGGCCCAGCGACACCTGGCCGGTGTTTGCGCCCGCAGGCGTTCG
>CAIYKK010000704.1 GCA_903926695.1 uncultured Burkholderiales bacterium | reverse complement strand
TGATCGGCCAGCACATTGGCGAACGCGTCGCCGAGTTTTTGCAGTGCCTTGGGCGGCAGCTCTTCCACAAACAGTTCGACCAGGAGATTTTTTGTTGTCATGTTCATCAGCTCCGGCCTTCAGGCGGCTTTTTTCTTCAAGGGAATCATCTGTTCAACCCATTCACGCGGGGCCAGCGGGAAGCCCAGGCGCTCGCGGCTTTCGTAGTAGCTCTGGGCCACGGCGCGGGCCAGATTGCGGATGCGCCCGATGTAGGCAGCGCGCTCGGTCACGCTGATCGCGCCGCGTGCGTCGAGCAAATTGAAGCTGTGCGCGGCTTTTAAAACCTGCTCGTAGGCGGGCAGGGCCAGCTTTTGTCCGATCAGGTGATTGGCCTGCTTTTCGTGCGCCGTGAAAGCGGTGAACAGGAAATCGGCGTCAGAATGCTCGAAGTTGTAGGTCGATTGCTCAACTTCGTTTTGCTTGTACACGTCGCCGTAAGTGAGCTTGGAGCCGTCAGCGCCTTCATTCCAGATCAGGTTATAGACGTTGTCCACGCCTTGCAAATACATGGCGAGGCGCTCCAGGCCGTAGGTGATTTCGCCGGTGGCCGGTTTGCAGTCAATGCCGCCGACCTGCTGGAAATAGGTAAATTGCGTCACTTCCATGCCGTTGAGCCAGACTTCCCAGCCCAAGCCCCACGCGCCCAGCGTTGGGTTTTCCCAGTCGTCTTCGACGAAGCGGATGTCGTTCTTTTTCAAATCGAAACCGAGGGCTTCGAGCGAGCCGAGGTACAGCTCCAGAATGTTGGCCGGTGCGGGTTTCAGCACCACTTGATACTGGTAATAGTGCTGCAGACGGTTTGGGTTTTCGCCGTAGCGGCCATCTTTGGGGCGGCGGCTGGGCTGGACGTAGGCGGCTTTCCACGGCTCGGGGCCGAGGGCGCGCAAAAACGTGGCGGTGTGGGACGTTCCGGCGCCGACTTCCATGTCATAGGGTTGCAACAGGGCGCAGCCCTGGTCAGCCCAGTAGGACTGCAGCTTCAGGATGATTTGCTGAAAAGTGAGCATAGGAATTGATGGTGACAAAAGCGCGGCGCCGTGAGAGCCAGCGCCGGGAAGCGGCAACGCCTGAGAGCGGCGTTGCCAAACCGTTCATTTTACGCGGCGCGGGCGCGGTGGCCGCCCAGCCTGGCGCGCCTCCTGACGGCGCACGGTGAGCGCCAGCGCGGCCACCAGCAGGCCCAGCGCCCACAGCGGCCACAGCCCCAGGCGCGACACCCACCACGCGTAAGGCGTGATGGCACTGCGCCCCAGCACCTCCCCCGTCAGTACGCCACGCGTGTGGCGCGCCAGCGCGTGCGTGACTTCGCCACGGTGGTTGATGATGACGGTCGCGCCGGTGTTGGTGGCGCGAATCATCGGGCGCGCAAACTCAAGGGCGCGCATGCGCGAGATTTGCAAATGCTGGTCAATCGCCACCGTGTTGCCAAACCAGCCGATGTTGCTGACGTTGACAAACACCGTAGGCGCACGCGCCGGATCGACAAAACGCAGGCCCAGTTCCTCGCCGAACAGGTCTTCGTAGCAAATGTTGGGAGCGAGTCGCTGGCCGCGCCAGTCAAACGAAGGCTGTTCGACCGCGCCCCGGTTGAAATCGCCCAGCGGAATACGCATCAGGTCGATAAACCAGCGGAAACCCGTTGGAATCACCTCGCCGAATGGGACGAGGTGGTGTTTGTCGTAGCGGTAAGGCTCGGGGAATGGCGATGGCGATGGCTGCGTCGGTGCCAGCGGCGGCGCGGCTGGCAGCGCATCGGGCTGCGCGGCGGGCTTGAGGCCAATCACCGAGTTGGAATAGCCCGTGTCGTAACTGCCCAGCGGCAGGCCAATCAGCGCGGCCTGATTTCCAGTCGCAAAGCGTGCCTGCAGCGCGTCCAGATAACCGTCGGGCAATTGCAAAGGCAGCAGCGGCAGCGCGGTTTCGGGCGCGACGACCAGCGCGGTTTTGGCGGCGATCAGTTGCTCGCCGTACCAGTTCAGCGCCGTGGCAATGCCGGTGTTGCCCTGAAATTTTTCGTCCTGGGGAATATTGCCCTGCAGCAGCGTGACGATCAAAGGCGCGGCCAGCGCCGGGTTGGTTTCCGCATCAGCGGCGGGCATGACCGGCAGCCACGCGCCCGCCAAACCGAGCACCAAGGCGCACAGCGCGGCCAGCCAGCGCGTTGTGGCCGCCAGCAGCGAAAAAGCCAGCCAGCCCGCGACAAAAGCGGCCAGAAAGCTCAAGCCATGCACGCCGACCCACGCAGCCAGCGGTCTGGCCCAGCCATCGACATGGGCGTAACCGCCCTCGCCCCACGGAAAGCCGGTGAACAGGCGGCTGCGGGTCAGTTCTGCCAACAGCCACAGCGACGCAAACACCAGCGCACGCGGCGCGGGGCGCACCGGCGCCAGCCAGACAAACAGGCCCGCCGCCACCGCGTAATACAGTCCCAAAAACGCCGCCAGCAGCAGCACCGCCAGCACCGCCAGCGGGGCGGCCAGCCCGCCATAAACGTGCATGGAAATAAACATCCACCAGAAGGTAGCGCACAGCATGGCCGTGGCAAACAAGCTGCCCAGCCAGGCGCCGCGCTGCCACGAGCGCGCACCGTCAAGCTGACCAGCCAGCAACGCCAGCGCCAGCAACTGCAGCCAGCCCACCGGCTGGCCCGGCACCAAACCCAGCACCGCGCCAAATGCCAGCGGCCAAGCCAGACTGGCCGCATGGACCACACCCGCGATCACCACAATCACCTGCTGCAGCAACCCCAGCCCCGGCCGCGAAGGCGCAGGCGGCTTGGGCAGAGACCACGGGGAGGACACGGCAGCGCTCATGCGACCCCCTTGGCTGCGGCGCCAGCGCATCAAACGCAAAAACATGCTCAAAACGCGGCGTCAGGCGTGCGACAGCAGCGCCGCAGGCGAGACCTTGAACCAGCGCACCGCCCCGCCTCGGGTGTGCAGCACGGTGAAATGCAGGCCCGCCAGCGTGTAATGCTCGCCGCGCTTGGGAACGTGGCCCATTTCGTGGGCGACCAGGCCACCTATAGTTTCAAAGTCCGTCTCGGGCAGCGTCACCTTGAAGGCTTCGTTCACCCGCTCAATGGCCGTGTCGCCATTGACGCGGTAGGCCTGCGCCCCAAGGCTGAAAATATCGCCCTCGTCCTCGACGATGTCGAACTCGTCCTCGATCTCGCCGACGATCTGTTCCAGCACATCCTCAATCGTGATCAGCCCGGCGACGCGGCCAAACTCGTCGATGACGATGGCCAAATGGTTGTGGTTGTCGCGGAACTCACGCAGCAGGTCGTTCAGGCCTTTGCTCTCGGGCACAAACACCGCCGGGCGCAGCAGCGCCCGGATATTTAACTCAGGGGCGCGCTGCAGCTTGAGCAAATCCTTGGCCATCAAAATGCCCAGAATGTTTTCCTTGTGGCGCTCATAAACCGGAAAGCGCGAGTGCGCCGTGTCGATGATCAGGTGCAGCAGCTCGTCAAACGGCGCGTCGATGTTGACCAGGTCCATGCGCGGCGCGGCGACCATCACATCGCCAGCGGTCATGTCAGCCATGCGGATCACGCCTTCGAGCATTTCGCGGCTTTGCTGGCCGATGACGGCGTTGTCCTGGGCTTCGACCAGGGTTTCGATCAGCTCATCTTTGGAATCGGGGCCGGGGTGGAGCATTTCGGCGAGCTTTTGCAAAAAGCCGCGTTTGTCTTCCGGTTTGGAAGATCGACTGGGAGGAACGTCGGACACGTCAGGGCCGGTAGTGGTGAAGCCGCCTAGGATAGCTGAAATTGCTGACAGCGCGCCAAGCCTACTTCGGCAGGAAATCGCCGCCGCCCTGCACGCTGCGCCGCATCTCCTGCAGCAGGGCCAGAAAATGGCCGAACTGGTGCGCCTGGAATTTGAGGCGATAGTCGGTCTGGGCGATGTGCTCCTGGAACATCTCGCTCATGCGTGAGTCCAGATCGGCGGGCGACAGCTTGAGATAAGCCTGACTCTCGCCGCCGTCGCGCTCGATGGTGGCGCCGGCCTTGCGCGCAATGTTGAGCATGGCGGTGTTTTCGCTCAGCGCGTGGATGAACATCATCTCCACGCCTTCGTTGCGTGCATGGATCACGGCGCGCTCGAACAGGCGCGCACCATAGCCCCGCCCGCGTGCGTGGGCCAGCACGGAGACGCCGAATTCAGCGCAACTTTTGAGCTGCGGGTCGGTGGCAAACGCCAGATGCGCCATCGCAATGAGTTGCAGGCGTCGGTTGAAAATGCCGAAAATTTCGTCCCGCTCAAAGTTAATGCCGTCCACGTAACGCTGGATTTGCTCGTCATTGGCGGCGTAGCCAAAGCGCAGGTAACGATCCTGCGGTGCTAAGGCCAGCAGATGCGCGGCAATGCGCGGGCCGTGGCTGGGGCCGATGGAGCGGATCGGCACCATGACGTGGGAGGTCCGAGCCTGCCCAGAGCCCAGGGGCGAGAGCGCCTTGCGGTGCGGGCGGAAAAATTCCCGGCCTACCTCGGAAGATGCTTTGAAGAGTGTTTCTGGTTTCACCATGCGCTTGAATATAAGGGTTTTCCCTGATTACAGGTCACCACAGGCTGAAAACCTTGCAACCTGACGCTACGCCTGTTTTTGGCCCCGTCAATGAACTCTTTGGCGTCATAGCCCTTGTCTCAGCGTGTGGCCGATGAAGCTGCCCCCGCTGCCGGGCTCATCGCTGCCGTCCACGCTGAAATGCTCGCCCGAGCGCCAGCCCTGCTTGTCGGCCTCGTACATCCCGGCAAACAGCCCATCCATCTTCTATTGCGCGCAGCGGGTGATGCTTCGGGACAAAATCGTCCAGGTGATGCACCGTACACGCGGTTTCATTGAAAGTGTCGGCTCCGCGCATGTGATTTCGTTCGGGTTTGTGTCGGGTGGAAGAAGGGCTGTCTCAAATTGTCGATGCGGCCTGTTAAGCGAACTGTCGGTATGATTCTCTGGAGAAAATCGGCTTCAGATGCAAGACGCGACACTAGTGCATACTGATCCAGTTACTATTTGATTGATGCCTGCGGCTCATTCCCCAACTACAAACTACCCCCACAAGGACTGACGCTATGTCTTGGTTAGAAAAACTCCTGCCCCCGAAAATCAGCCAGAACCGCCCCACGGATCGCCGCAGCATGCCCGAAGGCCTGTGGATCAAATGCCCCAGTTGCGAAGCCGTGCTCTACAAAACCGATCTGGAAAAAAACCAGAACGTCTGCCCGCAGTGCAGCCACCACCACCGCATCGGCGCACGCGCGCGGCTCAACGCTTTTCTGGACGCCGAAGGCCGCTACGAACTCGGCCAGGAAGTGCTGCCGGTCGATGCGCTGAAATTCAAGGACAGCAAAAAATACCCCGAGCGCCTGAAAGAAACGATGGACAACACCGGCGAAACCGACGCGCTGGTGGTGATGGGCGGCGCGGTTCACAGTATCGCCGTGGTGGCGGCCTGTTTTGAATTCGACTTCATGGGCGGCAGCATGGGCAGCGTGGTCGGCGAGCGTTTTGTGCGCGGCGTGCATGCGGCCATCGAGCAAAAAGTGCCTTTCATCAGCTTTGCCGCCACCGGCGGTGCCCGCATGCAGGAAGGGCTGCTGAGCCTGATGCAGATGGCCAAAACCAACGCGGCCCTGACGCGCCTGGCCAAAAAAGGCCTGCCCTACATCAGCGTGCTGACCGACCCGACGATGGGCGGCGTCAGCGCCAGCTTTGCCTTTCTCGGCGACATCGTGATTGCCGAACCCAAGGCGCTGATCGGCTTTGCCGGCCCCCGCGTGATCGAATCGACCGTGCGCGTGACGCTGCCCGAAGGCTTCCAGCGCGCCGAGTTTTTGCAGACGAAAGGCGCGGTGGACTTTATTTGCGACCGGCGCGAGCTGCGCAAGACTGTGGCCAGTTCGCTGGCCATGCTGCTCAAGCAGCCAGCGGATGCGGTGAGCTGAACGCTTCACGTCACAACGAGACGGCGCGTTGCGCGGCTGCTCATCCATATGAGGGGCCGCTTCAATGACCTGCGCCTGATTAAACACATCTTTGTCCAAAAACAGCAAGGCAGCCTTGGTCTGATTTTGCGTGGAGACCTGCGCTCCACGGCCCAGTGTGAAAAAAGACTGCACACCCGAAGCTCCTAAATCTGCGGGGTAGCGCTTGCTGGGAAAATGATATAGCGCCGCACCCAATCGACATAAGCCTGCTCAGTACGGATCGAATAATGGTGTATCCAAATGGCTGCACGTACATGCTCGAACAGTTTTACAGGTTTTTTAGACATCGGAAAAAAGACCAAGTGACGATGCTTCCATCCGCATAATTTTAGGCGTTCTAAATTCAGAAATCCATGAGCTTTTCGTTAGACGCCAATTGATTTATACCGCCTAGCCATGCTAGGATGGTAACATCTAAATATAGTTAGGCATCAAATTAAAAGGCGGAGTCATGAGCATTCGAGGAAAATATCAAGCTCTAAAAGGAGCGGCATCACATTACTTTTTAACAAAAAACAATGTTATCAAAACGCTCAATTTTACGATATTTCAAAAATTGAACTGGAGATGCAAAATGAATGCACTTAATACGATGCGATCCCTAGCAATTGCACTTACGACAGTGGGAATTCTCGCCGCATCGCCTGCTTACTCGCAAATACGGACAGACGCACAACAACGTACCATCAACGAAGAAGTCGCGCGCTGGCAGCAGGTTCAAAAATGCGTTGCAAACCAGTCTCATTCGGGTTACGAGCAAGAATCAAAAGAAAAACTTCCTAGCGGATGGAAACGGGTAACGGCAGATGGTCAGCGCGTGAAGGTCATGGCGGAGAACGGCAACGACCTATATATAGAACTGCGATGCATCGTTAGGTTCAAGGGAGCCAACAACATGGCTTATATAGCCGTAAACAACGCACTAGGTGACCATGTATTACGGTTTTGGTGCGACAGCATCAACCACAGCGGGGGCCGTGTCTTTTTCGATGAAGTCACTACTCTCGAGACGCTCTCCAGCAGTGGTCGTGAGGTATCGCCAAATACGCTTATCGGGTCGATCGGCTTCTTCGCCTGCCAGCACAAATAAAAGGGGTAGACAAAATTCAATACCATAATCTTACATACAGCAGGCACATACAATGAAGCGAGACTGGGATTTGCTACGAAAGCAACTTACTGATATTGAGGAGGAAAATGATCTTCTTTCTGAAATACGTGCAAAGCCGGTCTGGACGACTCAAGCATGGGATACTTATGAAACGCATCTAAAAGAATATTTGGCTATTGAAGCTCGTATTTTGGGACACTATGAGTTGCTAATTAATAATGGATACATAGATGGCTTACAAGTTCTAAGATCAGCAGATGGGTCGTTCAGTTATGGTCTTCATAGCCCTCGACTTACTATGTTAGGTCATGATCTTCTCGACACCATGAGATCAACCACGATCTGGGAAAAGATTAAGGTGACAGCCAGAACAAAAGGAATTGAATTGACATTTGATGCAATTAAGGCATTAGGGATGCTCGCATTGAAGAGCGCATTAGAGTGATAACTAAACTGCGATGCCGAACCCTACATTCGAGCTGAACAGGCCAGAAACGGCCGGCTTGTTAATTTAACGTTAGGCACACGCGCAATTTCAAATAAGAAGTGCAACACTAAAAGAATCAGGGTCAAATTCCAATTAATTAACTGGCACTACTACTCCAACAGTCGGCTAATGTGGTTAGCTGAAATATCATAGAGCCAAAAAAATATGACAAAGATTTATACACTAAAAGTCAAACTATCGAGTTTTCAGCCTTCACCAGATGATTGGGTTGCAAAGTTTGAAATCCTTGACAGTGCGACGCTTTATGATTTGCACAATGCTATCCAGAGTTATGTGGACTTCGACGACGACCACTTGCATGAGTTTTATACAGGAAGAAGCTGGAGCAGCAAGAAAAGCATTTCTAGCGACGATTTTTCTTTCGATGCGGAGAATAAATTTCAGGGCGACGGAGAGACTGCGATACTTTCTGAAATTTTTCCTCTACCAAAAGATCACAAACTATATTATTTGTTCGACTTCGGGGATTCCTGGAAATTTTCAATCAGCAAGCTGCGTAAAGAAAAAGATCCAGAACCCGATGTGCAATATCCGCTCCTCGTCGAAGAGTCCGGCATCAAACCAAAGCAGTACGGTGATGAGGACGATGAGGACGATGAGGAATAAAATCAATACACTATTTTTAAATCTCTTTGAAGCATGCGCCCAGACAAAAACAACTCGAAAAAAGTTCTTCAAACTTCTCTCCTCTCATTAACCGCATTATTTTCACTGGCACAACTGAATTCATCCTGGGCGCAAACCCTCCCCAATGAGCCTGAAGTCCAGTTGATAAAAATACTCAACGACTACCGCCTCACCCGTGGGCTTCCCATTATTCCCATATCGCCATCGCTGATGAAGGTGGCGGATGCGCATGCCAAAGACCTGGAAAAAAGCAGTCCTGCTGGCGCATGCAATATGCACAGCTGGTCTTCGTCAGGCGACTGGAGTTCTTGCTGCTACACGCCGGACCACGCCAAAGCACAGTGCATGTGGAATAAACCACGGGAAATCACTGCTAATTTCTACACCGGCAATGGATTTGAAATCGCTTATAAATCCGATGGGATTTTTTCACTTCCCCGCGTGGCTGAGGCTTGGAAAACCAGTTCCGGTCACCACGCGGTGATGATCAACTCAGGCATTTGGGAAAAAATAAAATGGGAGGCGATTGGCGCAGGTATCTCTGAACATTATGCGGTTGTCTGGTTTGGTCAGGAGCTGGAGTCGGAGCCGCTCCTGACCACAAAAAACACCGAAGATCAATCGAAATAAAAATCCTGCGCCGTGCTGACCGGGCGGTGCCGGGGATCAGTTAAAAAACTTGGCCACGCTTTGCAGCGTGCGGTAAGCGCCCCAGGCCAGCGGCAGGCCCACAACCAGCCAGGCCAGCACCACCAGCGCCGGGCTGACCGCGCCAGAATCGCCATCCATCTGGCTGCGGTGCAGTTCTGACACCGAGGCTTTTTCACGCGCCAGGCGCTTTTCTTCGGCCAACTCGGCGGCTGTCATGAAATGTTTATCGTCCAGCGGACGCACCAGCAGGTTGCAAATCAACCCGACGACCAGCATGCCGGTCAGGATGTACATCGTCTGGTTATAGACCTGCTCGCGCGGAATGCCCAGCCCGAGCTGGTACTCGCGCATGTAGTTCACCACCACCGGCCCCAGAATGCCCGCCGTGGCCCAGGCGGTCAGCAGGCGACCATGAATCGCGCCCACCATCTGCGTGCCAAACAGGTCCGCCAGATAAGCCGGCACGGTGGCAAAACCGCCACCGTACATGCTCAAAATTACGCAGAACGCCGCCACAAACAGCACAATGCTGCCCGCCGCCGCGCTGCCCGGCACGCTGAAATACAGCGCGCCGCCGAGCACAAAAAACGTCACATACGTCAGCTTGCGGCCCATCTTGTCCGACAAACTGGCCCAGAAAAACCGCCCGCCGATGTTGAACAAACTCAGCAGCGCCGTGAAACCGGCGGCCACGCTGGCAATGGCGGCAAGTTGCACCTTGTCCAGTTCACCAAACTTGGCATGCACGCCGATCAGCGCACCGCCAAACACCTCCTGCAGCATGGGCGATGCCATGCCGATCACGCCGATACCTGCGCTCACGTTCATGCACAGCACCATCCAGATCAGCCAGAACTGCGGAATGCCCCAGACTTTTTTCACATGCACATGGTGCGGCGTGATCATGGCGTTGCCCGCCTGCGCCGGGGGCGGTGTCCAGCCTGCGGGCAGCCAGCCGGTTTCAGGCACGCGGTAGGCCAGCGCGCCGCCCATCATGAAGACGAAGTAGATCAGCGCCATCACGACAAAAGTCTGCGTCACGCCGGTCGTGGCGGGCGAGGCAAAGTATTTCATCAAATCAGCCGCCAGCGGCGAGCCGATCATCGCGCCGCCGCCAAAGCCCATGATGGCCATGCCGGTGGCCATGCCGCGC
>CAIYKK010000703.1 GCA_903926695.1 uncultured Burkholderiales bacterium | reverse complement strand
GTAAACCGTGTCCGTGCCGGCGTCCGTCCCGCTGTCGCTGACGATGTCGCCGGTGTTGTCCACGTAGTAGGTGTCGGCACCGTTGCCGCCGTTCATCGAATCGGCGTCGCTGGAGCCGTCCAGGGTGTCATTGCCGTCGCCGCCGAGCAGCGTGTCTTTGCCCGTGCCGCCGGTCAGCAGGTCGTTGCCGGTGCCGCCGTTGAGCTTGTCGTTGCCTTGCTCGCCTTCGAGTTCGTCGTTGTCGGCATCGCCGTACAGCACGTCGTCGCCGTAGCCGCCGTACACGCGGTCGTCGCCGTTGCCGCCATAGAGCTCATCGCGTCCAAGGAGTCCATTGAGGTCGCTTGCGCCATTGCCCCCTGTATGAAAGTCGGCTGTCACAACCCCGCCCGCATCGCCGTACCACTCATCAGGAGCATCGTTGTCACTATTGGTCACCGTGAGGTTGGCAATCGGCAAGCCAGCACCGCTGCGCATGCCGTCGTAGCGCAGGTCGCTGGAGCTGACAGAGGTCTGGATGACGTAGGCAATATCTGCATCAAGCAGCTTGCCATCATCGACACCAACGACCGTCACCGTTTGCGTGGTGTTCCAGTTGGCTGCCGTGAAGGTCACGGTGGTGGTTGTGTTGCCCGAGGTCTCAAATTTGCCTTCAGTGGCATCGCTGATGCGCAGGGTGAGCACCACGTCATGGTGTGGCACAGCACGCAATGCAACCTGAAAGCTGGTGGTGCCGCCGTCTTCGGTGGTGACCAGAGTGCTGGTATTGGTAAATACAACACCCACGTCAGCAGGCGCAAGTGCCACGGCCAGCGTGGATGAAGACGTAACGCTCTCAGGCGTGCCATGACCATCGGTATAACTGGCCTCGACGCTGATGGTCTTGCCTACTTGCGCCGCGCCCAGCACCAGAGTCGCACCGGTGGCGCTGGCAATGGTGCTGCCATCGGCCAGCCATTGGTAGCGGATGGTGCCAAGTCCATCGGCATCCGCCAGTGTGTTGGCGGCTTTCAGGGTTTGGCCTTGGGTCGCTGTGCCCGTGATGGCGACCCCGCCGGTGGGGGCATTGTTGGGCATCAGCGAAACTGTTTGGTCTGAAAACCGCAAAAACTCCATATTGACCAGCACATCGGAACCGTCTGTGCCTGCGTTATCAACCACGTAGCAACCCAGGTCGGACTGGATCACGGTGTAGTTGCTCGACTGGCCGCTATAGACGGCGGTGTCGATGCCGTTCGCGCCATCCAGACTGTCGTTTCCGCTGCCCCCGGTGAGGGTGTTGGCGGCTGTGTTGCCGACTATTTGGTTGTCTGCGCTATTGCCCGTGCCATTGATGGCGGTGGTGCCCGTCAAAGTCAGATTTTCCAGATTTTGAATCAGGCTGTAAGTGATGGTGGATTCCACTGTATCGGTGCCTGCATTGCTGCCCTCGACGATGACATCGCCTGAGCTGTCAATTTTGTAAGTGTCGTTGCCCAAGCCGCCGGTCATGGTGTCTTGACCTGCGCGGCCATCCATCACGTTGTCAAGCGCGTTGCCCATGAGGGTGTCGTTAAACGCCGATCCAATGGCATTTTCGATCTGGGTTTGCGTGACAGCTGCAAGGCCGTTGGTGATAACGGACACCAGATTGTTGCTGTTGCTGCTCAGTTCCACCACGGCACCAAAGCCCAGCACTTCAACCAAACTCCGATAAGTGGCGAGCTGACCGGACGTGACGGCAAAAACGGGCAGCACATTGCTGCCTTGCAAAGCTGCTTTGACTTGCGCGAGGTCAGGGTAGTCTTCAGCGGTGCCTGCGGGCGTGCCTTCGAGCACCGTGTCGGCATCATTGGGGGTGGTGATACCGGCCGCTGCGCCATCTCCGGCCTGATGGTAGTCGGCATCGGTCATCAACACGACCACATGCAAAGCGCCTTCGGCATAACCGAGTTCAGTGCCGCGCAGTGCGGCTTGCATCAGAGCCTCAATCTGGGCTTCAGGGCCATCAGATCCAGAATAAATAAGCAGGTTATTCAACGTGCTTTGCAGCGCTGTGGTGTCGGTCGTCAAAGCCAGATCGGTGTGGTAAACGTAGTCGCCGGAGTCGCCAAAATAACCCGTTGGCTTGTCAACAAAGGAGGCAACCCCAAAGCGCGCATTCGACTGTATGGTTTTAACGGCGGTAACAATTTGCGGAACCAGTGTCTGCACTGTGGCGACATCGTCACTAAATGAACTTGAAAGATCTTGCAGCAGGACGACATCCAGCGGTTGTACCGTGTCACCCGCACCGGCGAGCAGCACAGTGGCCTGGCCGATGGTGCTGGTTGAACCTGAATTGAGGTTGATCTGGACCCCAACAGCCGCAGCGGAAGCATCCAGGGTGTCGCTGTCGCCAACAGCATCGTCAATGGTCAGGGTGTAAGCGGTGCTTCCAGCGCCCGTGACAAGGTAGGTGTCATTGCCGCCGCCCCCAACCAAGATGTCTCGTCCAGAGACGCCCTTCAAAATGTCGTTGCCGTCTCCGCCGTAAAGCGTGTCATTGCCAGCGCCTCCGGTCAAGGTGTCGTTGCCATCGTAGCCGTACAAAACGCTATTGAGCGCAGACGAGATCAGGTTGTCATCGTTGTTTGTACCGAAATAATTTGCCATTTAATCCTCCAGGATCGTTAATTGAAGTGTTGTTATCGAGTTCACGCGGCGATCAAAAAGTCAGCCGCCGTCAGCGCCGCACCCGAACTGGCGCCGGTGATACCCAAATCGATGTGGCGGTTATGGAGATGCCAAGGCGTGGGCGTGGCGGTTTGTGCGACAGCGATGCCCATGCACCCTGGGCACATTAACAAACTAATTCCCAGTGCTGAATGTGAGTGCCTGTCCATGCGTCAAATCCATTCTGAAACTTGAGATAAAGCATAGTCACAAAATAATATTTATACGGACGCCGTTGTATCAGTTGTATCCTTCAGTTAAAAAGAAAAACCCGATGACTCTGTGGTGTAAAGCAGGTGTGACTACACTCCCCCAAAAATCCTCCGGCCTGCGCTTGCAGCGCTGCCGTGCGCGGAGCGTCTATGGCGCAATCCTGCTGGGCTTGACGATTCACCCGCCGGTATCGGCCATGTCGCCGTGCTATCGAATCAGGAGATCAACCAGCGCACCACAGACCGCCTTGAAGACCTGCTGCAGCAAGCGGGTCTGGCTACGCTTGACATTGCCAGCTCGTTTGGCCTGTCGAATGGTCTGGGCATTCGCGGGTTTCCATCAACCGTCAGGCCATTACCGCTTTGCCGCTTTGCCCGTGATCTCAGCACTGTCGAGGCCATTGAGGTGCTGGGCGGG
>CAIYKK010000702.1 GCA_903926695.1 uncultured Burkholderiales bacterium | reverse complement strand
TCCCCATCGCCTGCGCCCACGCTGACACTCATCAAGACAGGAGAAAAATTGAGCGATTTCCCGACTCACTCTGCACCCGACGCGGACGCTGGCGCGGACTCTGGCGCTGGCACTGGCCCGGACTCTGGCGCGCTGGCCGATGCTGCTTTTGACCTGACGGCGGTGGTGTCCCGGCTGTATGTGTACCCGGTCAAATCCTGCGCCGGGGTTTCGGTATCCGAGGCGGTGCTGACCGAAACGGGGCTGGAATTTGACCGCGCCTGGATGGTGGTCGATGCGCAGAGCCGCTTCCTCACCCAGCGCGAATTGCCACGCATGGCGCTGATCCAGCCGCAACTCAAATATTCTGAAATGGTGCTGCGTGCCCCCGGCATGCTGGCGCTGCACATTGCGCTCGACCGGGTGGAAGCGCCCGTGCGCGTTCGCGTCTGGGACGATGAGGTGGCCGCTTACGACATGGGGCCGCTGGCGGCGCAGTGGTTCAGCGATTTTCTGGGTCTGGCGGCGCGGCTGGTGCGCTTTGACCCGGAGCACCGGCGTCTCAGCAGCTTGAAATGGACCGGCGGCGTGGAGGCGCTGAACCAGTTCAGCGACGGCTACCCGGTGCTGGTTGTGAGTCAAGCCTCGCTGGACCAGCTGAATGAAAAACTGGCGGCGCAGGGCGTGGCCGCCGTCGGCATGGCGCGCTTTCGGCCCAACATCGTGCTGGGCAATTCTGTCAACGGCCCGGAGCTGGCCCCGCACGACGAAGACCGGCTCGATGCGCTGCAGATTGCGACTGAACAAGGTCCGGTGCAATTAAAACTGGTCAAACCCTGCCCGCGCTGTCCGATTCCCAACATCGACCCGGCCAGCGCCGTCAGCAGCCCCGAAGTGGGCGACACGCTGCAAGGCTACCGGCAGGACGCACGCGTCAACGGCGCGGTGACGTTCGGCATGAATGCCATCGTTTTACAGGGCGTTGACCATCGGCTCAAGGTCGGGCAGGCCGTGGGCGCGGCCTATCGGTTTGAGTGATCCAGCCGCTATCGAATACACTTCTCCCCCTGTTTTTGAAGGTTTCTCATGAGTTTGAAGTGCGGCATTGTTGGCTTGCCCAACGTCGGAAAATCCACCTTGTTCAACGCGTTGACCAACGCAGGCATCGCGGCGGAAAACTACCCTTTTTGTACCATTGAGCCCAATGTGGGCATCGTCGAGGTGCCTGACGAGCGGCTTGACGCCCTCTCGGCCATCGTGAATCCGCAAAAAGTCCAGCGCGCTATTGTCGAGTTCGTCGATATTGCCGGTCTGGTCGCGGGCGCCAGCACCGGCGAAGGGCTGGGCAACAAATTCCTCGCGCACATTCGCGAGACCGACGCCATCGTCAACGTGGTGCGTTGCTTTGAAGACGACAACGTGATCCACGTCTCCGGCAAGGTCGATCCGATTGACGACATCGAAGTCATCCAGACCGAGCTGTGCCTGGCCGATCTGGCCGCCGTCGAAAAAGCCCTGCACCGCGTCGGCAAGCTGGCGCGCTCGGGCGACAAGGAGTCGGTCAAGCTGGTGGCCATCCTCGAAAAATGTCAGGTTGCGCTGGACCAGGCCAAGCCGGTGCGCACGCTGGACTTCAGCAAGGACGAGCTGCCGCTGCTGGCGCAGTTTTTCCTGATTACGGCCAAACCGGCGATGTTTGTCGCCAACGTGGCCGAGGACGGTTTTGACAACAACCCGTTTCTGGACCGCCTGAAAGCCTTCGCCGAGTCGCAAAATGCGCCCGTCGTGGCCATCAGCGCCAAGATGGAAGCCGAAATGGCCGAAATGAGCGACGAAGATCGCCAGATGTTCCTCGAAGAACTCGGCCAGACCGAGCCGGGCCTGAACCGGCTGATCCGCGCCGCGTACAAATTGCTCGGCCTGCAGACCTATTTCACGGCAGGCGTGAAGGAAGTGCGCGCCTGGACGATTCACGTCGGCGACACCGGCCCGCAGGCCGCTGGCGTGATTCACACCGATTTTGAAAAGGGCTACATCCGCGCCCAGACGATTGCTTATGAAGATTTCATCACCTTCAAGGGCGAGCAGGGCGCGAAAGACGCGGGCAAGATGCGCGCCGAAGGCAAGGATTACGTCGTCAAGGATGGCGACGTGATGAATTTCCTGTTCAGCTCTTGAGGCAACGCAGGCTAACGCCGCCAAGCCGCTAAGGGCGGCTCTGAATTTCCGGGGTGCCTGCCCCGTCTTTTGGCGGGAGCGGTTTGCGCGGCGCCCGGACCTTGAGCGATTTTCCGAGCAGCAGCAAGGCTGACCAGCGGTTATGCGATGCCAGAATATCCACCAGCACAGGCATACCCAGACCGAACAGCAAACCGAAGGCGACATGCGCGGGAATGGCGGTCACCCCGGCTTTGTTCAGGGCTATGCGTGCAGCGGCTGTAAAAAAAACGTGGAAAAGGTAAATCGCATAAGAATAACGGCCAATTCCAGCCAGCCACTGCCAGGAAAGGCGAAGGCTGATCAAAAATCCGCAAAAGGTTAAACCCGCGAGCAATCCCCATAGCGTGCGAAGTTTGACATGGGTCGTGGGCCAGCCGGTCAGAATCACCGCGAGCAAAGCCGTCGATAAAAAGATGGCTTGCAGCCAGGGCTGGGAAAGACGCTCCCGCCATGAAAAACGAGTCAGCGCCACGCCCGCCAAAAAAAAGGGTAACAAATAAATGCTGCCTTCAATGCTCAGCCAGGGTGTTCCTGCGACAAACAAATACAAAAAAATGGCGCAGACATACACCATGAGAAACTTGAGCGTCTGATGAATGCAGTTGAAATACTCCAGCAGCCAGACCCCGATAAACACCCAGAACAGGGACTCCACAAACCAGAAGTGGGCCACCGGCTTGAGATGCAACTGTGACCAGTTTTGGGCTGCTGTGTTGGTGCCCGGCACGGTTTCCTGTAGCAGTGCAAAAGTGGTACCCACCACCAGCATGGGCACCAAGAGGCGGCGGGCCTTGCTCAGCAGGAATTTCTGGCCGTTGCCCGAGATGGGACGAAATCCGTACACCAAGCCCGACAGTACGGTAAACAGCGGCATACGCAGATACGCCAGTGCGTCGTTAAACCAGCGCAGCGCCCCCTCGTCAATTCTCAGGCCACTCGAAGGCGTATTGCCCACTACATGGTAAAAAACAAGCAGCACACAGGCGAAACCGCGCAAGGTGTCAAATTGACGGTTTCTCATGGTGGATATCTTTTTTCACTTTTTCAGTATGTGTGGTCTGGCCACTGTCCTGCAAGCCATCATTTTGGATGGAATGGATGGACGGAAGTGGAAATTGTTACCCTTCTTGCGCGAAAAGCCCCGTCCTTCAGGGCGAGGACACCGAAGGTGTCCTCTTGCGCTGTCAATAATTCAAACCGCTGATTAAAATTCCAG
>CAIYKK010000701.1 GCA_903926695.1 uncultured Burkholderiales bacterium | reverse complement strand
TCAAAACTGGTGGTGATCTCCGCCGTTTTGCCCAGCATGATGGTGGCCGAGCAGTATTTGTCGTGGCTCATGGCAATGGCGCGCTCCACGGCGCCCGCCACCAGGCCGCGCCCGGTCACCACAAAATGCATGTGAATCTTGGTGAACACCTTGGGATCGACGGGTGCGCGCTCCGAGTTGAGCTTGACGGAGCAACCGCGCACATCGTGGCGACCGCGCTTGAGAATCAACACCACGTCGTAAGCCGTGCAGCCGCCCGCGCCCGCCAGCACGGTTTCCATCGGCCGGGGCGCGAGATTGGCACCGCCGTTTTCAGGCTTGGCCGCGTCCGGCGCACCGTCCATGACAACGGTGTGGCCGCTGCCGGTCTGCGCGACAAACAGCATGTTCGAAAGTCCGCCCGCATTAGGCCCGCTGACCGCGCCGGTTGCTGCCTGATTGCCCGCCCAACTCACTGTGCATTCCATAAATAACCTTTCATGTTTACATTTTTGCCACAAAGTTATTGTGCAGTGCAGCATGCCTCCGCTATACTGAAACCATCGCATCACTACACATTGTCTTTGGTGTATTTTTGCATTGGTTGTCTCCTCCACCTCCTCAAAGGGTGGATTTACAGGCCTAGACCGCATGGTCTGGGCCTTTTTTTCTTGCGCCTATGATCCCAAGGCTCAGTAGCGAGAAAAATCATGCCCTCTTCAAAAAATCCCACCCCCAGCGCTGCATCCCCGGCAGCCACCCCGTCTTCTCCAGCCAGCGGCCTGACGCCAGCGGACTACCTGAAAAAAATCCTCACCGCCCGCGTTTATGACGTGGCGGTGGAGTCCAGCCTGGAAAAAGCCAAAACCCTCAGCCGCCGCCTGGGCAACACCGTGCTGCTCAAGCGCGAAGACCAGCAGCCCGTGTTCAGCTTCAAGCTGCGCGGCGCTTACAACAAAATGGCGCACCTCAGCGCCGAACAGCTCGCCAAAGGCGTGATTTGCGCCTCGGCGGGCAACCACGCCCAAGGCGTGGCCATGAGCGCGCAAAAGCTCGGCACCCGCGCCGTGATCGTGATGCCGACCACCACGCCACAGCTCAAAATCGACGCCGTCAAAAGCTGGGGCGGCGATGCCGTGCTGCACGGCGAGAGCTATTCAGACGCCTACGCGCACGCGGTGGCGCTGCAAAAACAGCACGACCTGACCTTCGTCCACCCGTTTGACGACCCGGACGTGATTGCCGGTCAAGGCACGGTGGCAATGGAAATCCTGCGCCAGTTGCAGACGCTGGGCACAACGCGCCTCGACGCCGTGTTTGTCGCCATTGGCGGCGGCGGGCTGATTTCCGGCGTGGCCAACTACATCAAGGCCGTGCGCCCCGAGATCAAGGTGATCGGCGTGCAGATGAACGACTCGGACGCGATGATGCAGTCGGTGGCCGCGCACCAGCGCGTCACGCTGCCCGACGTGGGGCTGTTCTCCGACGGCACCGCCGTCAAGCTCGTCGGCGAAGAGACTTTCCGCATCAGCAGCGAGCTGGTCGATGAGTTCATCAGCGTCGATACCGACGCGGTGTGCGCCGCCATCAAGGATATTTTTGTCGATACCCGCAGCATCGTCGAACCGGCGGGCGCGCTGGCCGTCGCGGCCATCAAGCAGTACACCGCCACGCACCAGACGCAAGGCGAAACCTACGCCGCCATCCTGTGCGGCGCGAACATGAATTTCGACCGCCTGCGTTTTGTCGCCGAGCGCGCCGAAGTCGGCGAGGAGCGCGAAGCGCTGTTTGCGGTGACGATTCCCGAAGAGCGCGGCAGTTTCCGGCGCTTTTGCGAGCTGATCGACTCCCTGCCGGGCGGCCCGCGCAGCGTGACCGAGTTCAACTACCGCATCAGCAATAAAAATCTGGCCCATGTGTTTGTCGGCC
>CAIYKK010000700.1 GCA_903926695.1 uncultured Burkholderiales bacterium | reverse complement strand
TTTCAGATTTTCGTCCAGCTCATACACCAGCGGAATGCCGTTGGGAATGTTCAGCCCGACGATGGCGTCGTCCGAGATGTTGTCGAGGTACTTGACCAGCGCGCGGATCGAATTGCCGTGCGCGGCCACCACGATGCGTTTGCCGCCTTGAATGGCGGGCGCGATTTCATCGTTCCAGAACGGCAGCACGCGGGCCACGGTGTCTTTCAGGCATTCGGTCAGCGGCACCTGTTCGGCGGACAGGTCGGCGTAGCGGCGGTCGGCGCGCTCGCAGCGCTCGTCGTCAGCGGCCAGCGCTGGCGGCGGCGTGTCATAGCTGCGGCGCCAGACCAGCACCTGCTCGTCGCCGAATTTTTTCGCCGTTTCAGCTTTGTTCAAGCCTTGCAGCGCGCCGTAATGGCGCTCGTTCAGACGCCAGCTGTGTTCAACCGGCAGCCAGGTGCGGTCCATTTCGTCGAGCACATGCCACAGCGTGCGCGTGGCGCGCTTGAGCACGCTGGTGTAGGCCACGTCAAAATCGTAGCCTTCTTCTTTGAGCAGCTTGCCGGCGTTTTTGGCCTGGGCGATGCCGGTGTCGGTCAGCTCGACATCGGTCCAGCCGGTGAAGCGGTTTTCGAGGTTCCAGGTGGATTCGCCGTGGCGGATGAGCACGAGTTTGTACATGGTATGGGAAGGTTAAAAGGAGAAATAAAAAGGATTCAAAGCGCACAGGCGGCAGACTTCGCCCTCCATTCTAAAATCACCGCTTGAGTGACAACATCCCAAAGGTAGAACGTGAAATTCTTGATTGATAACTGGTTGCTGATTTTGATAGCCTTAAGCTCGGGCGCGATGCTGGTGTGGCCGGTGATTGCCGGAGGGCTGGCGGCGGGCGACCTGACGGCCAGCGGTGCCGTGCAGCTCATGAACCGCGAAAAAGCCGTGGTCGTCGATGTCTGCGAAAGCGCCGAATTTGCCGCAGGCCACATCACCGGCGCGAAAAACATCCCGCTGGGCGAGCTTGAAACCAAGCTGCCGGGCGCGGTGAAAAACAAGACGCTGCCGTTGATTTTGGTGTGCGCCAGCGGCATGCGCTCGGGCCGGGCCGTCGCCATTGCCAAAAAGCTCGGCTACGAACAGGCCCAGTCGCTCAGCGGCGGCCTCAAAGCCTGGAAAGAAGCCAATTTGCCCGTCGAAAAGGCTTGAAACCTCATGCAAACCGTCAAAATCTACACCACCGCCGTCTGCCCTTATTGCATTCAGGCCAAGCGCCTGCTCCAGCAGCGCGGCGTGACCCACATGGATGAAATTCGCATTGATCTGCTGCCCGCCGAGCGCCAGAAAATGATGGAGATCAGCGGGCGGCGCAGCGTGCCGCAAATCTTCATCGGCGCCACCCACGTCGGCGGCTGCGATGACCTGATGGCGCTGGACGCTGCAGGCGGTCTGCTGCCGCTGCTAGGCGCCGCCGCTGCCTGAGATAATGATTTTCAGCCTGCCCGGCGCAGGCGTATTTTTCCCATTTTCAAAAAATCTCACGAAAGAAGTTCATGGTCGATACCAATCTCAACCCCGTATTCAATATCCAGCGCGTTTACCTCAAGGACGTGTCGCTGGAGCAGCCCAATTCGCCCGAAATCCTGCTCAACCCTGAGCAGCCCGCCGTCGAAATTCAACTCGGCGTCGATGCCAAGCCCGTGGCTGAAGGCATTTTTGAAGTGACCGTCACGGCCACCGTCCACACCAAGATCGAAGACAAAACCGTCTTCCTGGTCGAAGCCAAACAGGCTGGCATTTTTGAAATGCGTAACATGCCCAACGAGCAAATCGGCGTCATGCTCGGCATTGCTTGCCCGCAAATCGTTTATCCGTACCTGCGCAGCAACGTCGCTGACGTGATTCAGCGCGGCGGTTTTCCGCCGGTTCACATGGCTGAAATCAACTTCCAGGCCATGTACGAGCAGCAGCAAGCCGCTGCCGCCGCCCCCGCCCCCGCCCCCGCAGAAGCTTCCCCCACCGTCGCCTGATAACCCGCGCGCAGGCCGTCGGCCTGCCGGGTTTTTGATTTGTCTTCATGAAAATTTTTATTCTTGGCGCGGGAGCGTGGGGAACCGCGCTGGCCATCAACGCCGCACGCTCTGCCGACGCAGGCGCGCCCCGGCACCAAGTCACCTTGTGGGCGCGTGATGCCGCGCAGGCCGCCGCCATGCAGGCGCAGCGGACCAACGCCCGCTATCTGCCCGGCGTGGCCCTGCCTGACGCGCTGGCGCTGCAAAGCGGCGATCAGGCTTCGCTGGTGCAGCTTGTCCAGGGGCAAGACCTCGTCATTGTGGCCACGCCGCTGTCAGCCGTGCGCAGCATGCTGCAAAGCCTCCGCCACGTCACGGCGCCCGTCGCCTGGCTGAGCAAGGGTTTTGAAGCGGCGCCAGACGCAGCGCCCGCGCCCGCCAGCCAGAGCGCGCCGCCGGGGCTGATGGTTCACGAAATACGGGCGCAAGTCGCCCCGAATTTAAAAGCGGGCGTGCTGAGCGGCCCGAGTTTTGCGCAAGAAGTCGCACGCGGCCAGCCGACGGCGCTGGTCGCCGCCAGCGAACACGCCGACGTGCGCGAGGCGCTGGTGGCCGCGTTTCACAACCCCAGCCTGCGCGTGTATGCGAACGACGACATCGTCGGCGTCGAAGTCGGCGGGGCGGTGAAAAACGTGCTGGCGATTGCCACCGGGTTGTGCGACGGCTTGGCGCTGGGCCTGAACGCCCGCGCCGCCCTGATTACCCGAGGGCTGGCTGAAATGACCCGGCTGGGCGTGGCGCTGGGCGCACGGCCCGAAACCTTCACCGGCCTGTCGGGGTTGGGCGATTTGGTGCTGACCGCCACCGGCGACTTGAGCCGCAACCGCAAAGTCGGGCTGCTGCTGGCGCAGGGCAAATCGTTGCCCGAAGTGCTGCAGACGCTGGGCCACGTTGCCGAAGGTGTTTACTGCGCCCGCACCGTGGTGCAGCGCGCCGCCAGCCTGGGCGTCGATATGCCGATTGCGCGCAAAGTGGTGGCCGTGCTCGACGGCCAACTCCAGCCCGCCGAGGCCGTGGCGCTGCTCATGGGGCGCGGCCCACGGGCCGAACTGGCCTGAAGCGCGCCGCGCCTGCGGCCAGCGCGGCGGTTATTTTTTCAGAACAATCGTCAGCAGCAGCGACGAGTTTTGCACCGCCGTCAGGGCGTGCTCCACGCCGCCTTCGAGCCAGACCAGCTGGCCCGCTGCCAAGCGCTGGGTTTGGCCGTGCGCCGTCAGCTCGACCGCGCCCTCCAGGCAGTGAACTGTGACTTCGCCCTTGATGCCGTGCATCGGCATGGTCTTGCCCGCTGGCATCACCAGCCGCATGACTTCGAGTTCATTCGATTTGAACAGCGCGACCGTCCGTGCGTCGCAGAACTGATGTGCCAGCGGTTGAACGTCAATCACTTGCCCGGATGCGGCGTGTGCAATTGCCATGATGAAACTCCAGAAAAAGAGGATGAGTGGGGGATATTACACATCAATTCACCCAGTTCTCCACCTGCAAGCCGGGCACGCGGGCAAACTCACGGGTGTTGTTGGTGACCAGAATCCAGCCTTCGGCGCGTGCATGCGCGGCCAGCCATAGGTCGTTGTTGCCGATCGGTAAGCCTTGCTTTTGGGTAGTGATTTGCAAGGCGTGTGGGCGCTACGGCAGCCTCAATCCCCAGTAGTTATACCCGCAGCAAGTTCGCGATCAGGTGCTCAGCGCCTATCTGGAGCGCCCGAGCATACGCGGGCTTGAGCGCATCTTTGAGATCTACCGCTTGACCATTACCAGTTGGATTAAAAAAAATCCAGGAGCCTGCCCAGAGCGGCGACGTGCTTGAACTCGATGAGGTCTGGTCATTCGTCCAGAAGAAAGCCAACAAATCCTGGCTCTGGATTGGCCTGTGCCAGCGCACGCACGAAGTCGTGGCCTATGCCGTGAGAAGCCTGCAAGAGTATTTGGCCGCGATCACGCAAGCGTTGGCAAGGACTCTGGAGAGACGGCGCATGTCGAGCGCTGAAATAATACGCTGCGCCAGCGACTTGGCCGATTTGTACGCAAAATGCTTTCCTTTTCCAAAATCCAAGAAAATCAGGAAGCATCGCTCAAGTTATTCATCCATGAGTACAACATCACTGCGCGCCATAAATATCTTTCTGGATGACAGTCAAGATTAAACCACTACCAGTTTTTTATGTTAAATAGTTTTGAATTAACAAAATTTTGTAAGTAAAAAGGCCATAAAGCAATGGAACGGTTAACCGACTGAAGGGTTTTGTCAGGTTTGCATTCAGCTGACACTGGCGGCAGAAACCACCCGGCTGACCGCCTTGGCGGTCCAGCGCCCCCCCCAGCGCATCGTGGGCATGTTGGAAGCGTTGAGCTGCCCTGCAATCGCGTTCATGGACAGCCCACCATCCTTGAGCCGCCCCACCAGCGGCATGACGCGGGCTGCAAAAGCTGCCGACGCGGCCACGTTTCCGGCCCGCCCTCTGGCCTGAGCCTCGGCCAGGTTGGTCTTGTTGCCCAGCCGCCCGGTGCCGACCAGAGGTGCCAGGGCATCCCTGGTGCGCTGGGAAATCAGCTGGCGCTCTTTCTGGCTCAGCGCGGCGAACAGGTGCAGCACGAACGGATCCACGTCGGCACCCAACTCGGCCACGATGAAGGGCACGCCCCTGGCCATCAGGCCGCTGATGAACGCTACCTCGCGGCTGAGCCGGTCGAGCTTGCTGACAATCACCGGGCATTTGAGCCGGGCGGCTTTGGCCAGCGCGGCGGCCAGGCCGGGGCGGCCATCGAGCCCGAGCTTGCCGCTGCCCACATCATCGAAGCCTGCGACGACTTCAAAACCTTCTGCAACGCAGAACCGGGCAATGGCGCTGGCCTGCGCCTCTAGGCCCAGCCCGCTTTTGCCCTGCTCGGAAGTGCTGACGCGGCGGTAGATGACGACCTTTTAGTATTGACATAAAACAAAAAGTCACAAGTTTCAGCGAGCGAAACAAGCAGTCATGTCACTTCGCTCATGGCAATGCCAATCAGTCACTCACATCAAGTCGAATATCCAGAGGGAAAAAATTAAATTTT
>CAIYKK010000699.1 GCA_903926695.1 uncultured Burkholderiales bacterium | reverse complement strand
TGTGCCGTCGAACTCGCGCAGGTAGTTCAGCGCCCACTCGTCCACACGGTCGGCCATCAACAGCACTTCGATGCCCTTTTTGCGGAAGATTTCGAGCTGCGGGCTGCTTTTGGCGGCGGCCAGCGTGTCGGCGGTGATGTAATAAATCGCGTCCTGGCCGTCCTTCATGCGCGCTTTGTAGTCGGTAAAACTCACGCTGGTGGTGTCCGTCATGGACGAGGCAAAATGCAGCAGCTTGGCCAAACGCTCCTTGTTGGCAAAATCTTCGCCCAGGCCTTCTTTCAGCACCGCGCCGAATTCAGCGTAGAACGTGGCGAATTTCTCCGGCGCATTGGCCGCCAGGTCTTCAATCATCGAAAGCACGCGCTTGGTGCAGCCTTCGCGGATGGCTTTGACGGCGCGGCTTTCCTGCAGCAGTTCACGCGAGACGTTGAGCGGCAAATCGGACGAATCGACGACGCCTTTGACAAAACGCAGGTAGGTCGGCAGCAGCGCCTGCGCGTCGTCCATGATGAACACACGCTTGACGTAGAGCTTGATGCCCGCCGCCTTATCGCGGTTGAACATGTCCATTGGCGCTTTGGCCGGGATGAACAGCAGCTGGGTGTATTCGGTCGAGCCTTCGACGCGGTTGTGCGTGGTGGCCAGCGGCGCTTCCTGGTCGTAGCTGATCTGCTTGTAGAACTCGTCGTAATGCTCTTGCGTGATGTCTTTTTTGGCGCGTGTCCACAGGGCGGCGGCCTGGTTGACGGTTTCCCATTCGCCGGTTTTGGCCATTTCGCCGGGCTGGTCGTTTTCGCCCTCTTTCCACTCTTCCTTTTCCATCAGGATGGGCAGAGAAATGTGGTCGGAATATTTGTTGATGATGCTTTTCAGCTTCCAGGCGTTCAGGTATTCGCTGGCGTCTTCTTTCAGATGCAGGGTGACGCTGGTGCCGCGTTCGGCGCGCTCGATGTCGCTGACATCAAATTCGCCCGTGCCCTCGCTGACCCAGCGCACGCCTTGGGCGGCCGGCAAACCGGCGCGGCGGCTCTCGACGGTGATCTTGTCCGCCACGATGAAGCCAGAATAAAAACCCACGCCGAACTGGCCGATCAGCTGCGCGTCGTTTTTCTGGTCGCCCGAGAGCTTGGCCATGAAGTCGCGGGTGCCGCTTTTGGCAATCGTGCCGAGGTGGTCGATGGCTTCTTGCTGCGACAGGCCAATGCCGTTGTCGGCAATCGTCAGGGTTTTGGCGGTGGCGTCAAAGCTCACGCGCACCTTGAGTTCGGCGTCGTTTTCATAAACGCTGGCGTCGTTCAGCGCTTCAAAACGCAGCTTGTCGCAGGCGTCGGAGGCGTTGGAAATCAGCTCGCGCAGGAAAATCTCGGGGTTGGAGTACAGCGAATGCGTGACCAGCTTGAGCAACTGGGCGACTTCGGCTTGAAAAGAATGGGTTTGTTTTTGCATGGAAAAGTGAAGTAAGGGAAGAACGACAAGCCCGCAGATAGGCCCGCAGCGGGTTATTTTCAAGCGGCTGGCGGGCGGTAGCGGCTTAAAACTGCTCGTGCGGCATCAAATAGCGCCACTGGCCAATCGGCAGGTGGCCGAGGTTGACGCGGCCAATCCGCACGCGCTTCAAGCCGGTCACAAACAGCCCGACCTGCTCGCACATGCGGCGGATCTGGCGCTTTTTGCCTTCTTTCAGCACAAAGCGCAGCTGCTCGGGGTTTTGCCAGCTGACCTGCGCCGGGCGCAGCGGCTGGCCGTCCAGGCTCAGGCCGTGGCACAACAGCGCGAGGCGTTCAGCCGGAAAAGCGGCCTGCACGTTGACGTTTTCAGCGCCGTAGCTCACGCGCACGAGGTATTCTTTTTCCATGTCCGAGTCTTCGCCGATGAGCTGGCGCGCCACGCGGCCATCTTGCGTCAAGACCAATAAGCCAATCGAGTCGATATCGAGCCGCCCCGCCGGCGCCAGACCGCGCAATTGCTCAAAACCCCAGCGCATGCGGCTGTTGCACTCGCGCCAGCGGTTTTCCGGCTGCACCAGCGCGACGGCCGGTTCGTGGCCGTCTTCGGCCTGGCCGCTGACGTAGCCGACCGGCTTGTTGATCAAAATGGTGACTTGCAGGCGTTGCTGCTGCTCGGCGTCTCTGGCCACTTCAATGCGGGCGTTGGCGGCGACGGGCTGACCCATCACGGCAGGCGCGCCGTTGACGCGCACCCAGCCTCGGGCAATCCAGTCGTCGGCCTCGCGGCGCGAGCACAGGCCGAGGTCGGCCATGCGCTTGTTGAGCCGGACGGTGGCGGGCGCCGAAGCGGCGGCGGTTGCCGAAGAAGCAGCGGCGGGCGCAGCTTCGGGGCGGCGGATGCGCACTGCGCCGGAGGCGGAGGATTTGGGGGAAGTGTGTTCAGACATGGGCTAGGCGGCATTTTAGTCGGGGCGGCCTGAAAATACCCCGGCGGCCTGCGGCGGCTTTTGAGCGCCAGCAGCTTTACGTGCTGACAGGCGCTCAGCCCCGTCGCCCGCCGGCAGCCTGTCGGTGAAAACGCTGGAGCGCAGGGCGTCAATATCGAGCACACGCAAGCCGCCATATTCGACGCGGATCATGCCCTGCGCCTGCAAAATGCGCAGCGCTTCGTTCACCCGCTGGCGCGACAGGCCCACCAGATAAGCCATTTCCTGCTGGGTGATGCGCAAGACCTGCCCGACGCCCGGATACAACACCGGGTTGAACAGCGCCGCCAGATTGCGCGCCACGCGCAGGTCGGGGCTGCTCATGCGGTCGATTTCACGGGCGGAGATGAACTGACCCAGGCGCTCGTTGAGCTGGTTCATCACAAAGCGGTTAAAGCCCAGCGAGTGGTCCAGCAGCCAGTGAAAGCAGTCAATCGGCAGGCCTGCGACCACACTTTTGCGCAGCGCCTGAATGTTGTAGCGGTAGGTTTCGCGCTTGAGCGCCGTGCCTTCGCCAAACCAGCCGCCAGGCGGCACGCCGGTGAACGTCATGGTCATGCCTTGGGCGTTGTCGGCGCTCATCTTGAGCAGGCCTTCGATCACGCCGAACCAGTACGTCACCGGCTTGCCCAGGCGGCAGACATAATCGCCGGGCTGCGCGTCGGTGACCTGCAACTCGGCGGCGGCGCGGGCGCGCTCTTCGGGCTGGAGCAGGGCCATCCACGGAATGCCGCGCAATTCGTCTGGCGTGGGCGTTCTGCGGCGCTGGTGAAGGGTCAGGTCGTGGGCCATAAGTCCTGAAAATTGTGCAGCAGTCAGATGTAGGGGAAAACCCTAGAATTGTCATCATATTGACATTTGAAGGGCGGATCAAAGCATAACATCGGCACCGCCGAGCTAGCTTATCCACCGCAAAACACACCATGACACCTATTTCTGACCCACGTCTGAGTCCAGCCGCCTGCGGCCTGCTGACAAACACTGTCTCGCGCCGCGCTGTTCTGGGCGCCCTGGCCGCCGCACCGCTGGCCTTTCATGCGCCCACGCGTGCCCAAGACAGCGGCACCATCAGGCTGGCACAGTCCACCGCGCTGAGCGGGCCGCTGGCCGATCTGGGCCAGCCCGTGCATCAAGGTGCCAAGGCCTGTTTTGCCGCGATCAACGCCAAAGGCGGTGTGAATGGCCGCAACATCGAGCTGACCGTGGCCGATGACGGCTACGACACGGCGCGGGCGCTGGCCAATGTCAAAGGCTTCCTCGCCGACTCCGGCAACTTTGCCATTTTCAACTGCTTTGGCACGCCGATGGTCGAGGCGATGCTGCCGCAGGTGATCGCGTCGGGCATTCCGTTTTTTGCGCCCTTCAGCGGCGCGCTGTCGGTGCGGCCCAAAAACGCCCGCAATGTGTTTAATATCCGCGCCAGCTACGCCGACGAGACCGAGCAGCTGGTCCAGCATCTGGCCACCATCGGCATCAAACGCGTCGCCGTGGTGTGCCAGAACAACAGTTTTGGCAAAGACGTGGCCAACGCCGCCAAGCGCTCCATTGCCAAGTACAACCTGACCGAAACCGCCACCGCCACGATTGAAAACAACGCCATCGATGCCGCCGCCGCCGCCGCCAAGATCGCCGCCTCCCACCCCGAGGCGGTGCTGCTGGGCCTGGCGGGCAAGCCGACGATTGAATTTGCCCGCTCCATCCGCATGACAAGCAAGAGCCTGCCGCTGTACGCCCTGTCCGTCATGGGCTCCACCGCCACGCTCAAGACCATGGGCGCCAATGCCACGGGCATGACCATCTCCCAAATCGTGCCGCTGCCGACCAACAGCATCGTGCCGCTGGTACGTGACTTCCTCGCGGCCTGGAAAGCCTCGGGCACGGCGCTGGAGCCGTCGCACCTGGCGCTGGAGGGCTACGTCAATGCGCGGGTGTTTGCCGAAATCCTGCGCCGCGCCGGGCGCAACCCGACGCGCAGCAGCTTTATCGACAGCGCCTGGAACCTCAAACACTACGATCTGGGCGGCTTTGAAGTGAGCTTCAACGAAGGCTCGCCCAGCGCCTCGCGCTACGTGGACCTGACCATGGTCGGCCCCAACAGCCACCTGATCCGCTAAGTCTGGCACGTCCGGGGTGCGCGTACTCCCGGATAGGACTTACCCCTAAATTGTCTTCGCAG
>CAIYKK010000698.1 GCA_903926695.1 uncultured Burkholderiales bacterium | reverse complement strand
TTTTCTTCAGTACATTTGTATTCTTTCTTAGCATGGGATTTGTAGCGCTCCAGTTGATCGTGGTGCTCTTTTGTGCCAACTTTGTCTTCAATGATTAGTGCAAATTCATTGTTGATATGGCAGATTATGTCTGCACCTCCGTCTTGGGTTTTTATCTTTAAAGATGTAATGGATTGAACCCATGATCGGTTTGCTGCGAGAAATATTTTTTTGAGTAACTCGGTTCCGATGTTCTGCAGTCCGCTCGGGTGTGATGTGTACTCGGGGGATGCCCAGGATAAGAGCCAGCAAAGTGCTGCATCTTGGGATAGCTCTGATGTGGCAAAGTCGAATATGTTGGGTGTCTTCATTGTGTGTGAATTTCTGATTTTAAGTGGTCATAAATCATAACTGATGTCGAAGAGCGTCCTGTGAATTACTGAAATGAAAAAGCCTCAGTTGCTGATCCACTCCATTTTTTCCATAATCCCGCATGGCCAAACTCAAGCAGCTCGAATCCTTTGTCGCCGTGGTGGCGCGTGGCAGTCTGACGGCGGCGGCACGGGCTGAGGGCGTGGCCCCGGCCATCATGGGGCGGCGGCTCGATGCGCTCGAAGAGCGCCTGGGCGTCAAGCTGCTGGTGCGCACCACGCGGCGCATCGCGCTCACGCACGAGGGCAGCGCTTTTCTCGAAGACTGCCAGCGCCTGCTGGCCGATCTGGCCAATGCCGAGGCCAGCGTGTCGGCGGGCGGGGTCAAGGCCAGCGGCCATCTGCGCATCACTGCGCCCGCCGGTTTTGGCCGCCGCCACGTTGCGCCGCTGGTGGCCAAATTCCACGAACACCACGCCGATGTAACCATCACGCTGAACCTGAGCGACCGCGTCGTCGATCTGGCGGGCGAAGGTTTTGATTGCGCGGTGCGCGTCGGTGACCTGCCCGATTCCTCGCTGGTCAGCGTGCGGCTGGCCGACAACCGGCGTCTGTGCGTGGCCACACCGCGTTATTTAAAACAGCACGGCACGCCGCAGCATCCGAACGAACTGGCGCGGTTTGACTGCCTGACGCTGTCGAGCGACGCGTCGCAGACGCGTGGCTGGGCGTTTCGGGTGGGCGAGGCGCTGATTTATTTAAAACCCGGCGGGCCGCTGGACTGCTCGGACGGGCAGGTGCTGCATGACTGGTGCCTCGCCGGTTACGGGCTGGCCTGGCGCAGTACCTGGGAAGTTGAATCGGAAATCGCCGCCGGGCGGCTGGTGGCGGTGCTGGAAGAGTTTGCCGCGCCGCCCAACGGCATTTACGTGGTGTTTCCCCAGCGCCGCCACTTGCCGCTGCGGGTGCGGCTGTGGATTGATTTTTTAAAACACCATTACAGCCAGCCCGCGTTCTGGGGCGCTGCGCCGGGCGCTTCGGCCTGAGTGCGGCGCGGCGGCGTTTTCAGTCAGCGCTTATTTGGTTTTGCCGCCGTCGCTCGGTGCGGTGGTGACGGCGGGCTTGGCTGAGTCTGTGCGGGTTTTGGCCAGATCGCCCAGCGGGTCTTCGGACGTGGTTTTGGTTTTGCTGCTCACGGGTTCAATGGCTGCCATGTTGGGCTTGTCGCTGGCCAGTTCCGTCGATGTCGTTTTTGGCTTGGCTTTGTCGCTGGGCTGGCTGTTGGCGCGGGCCGTGGCCAGTTCGCCGAGCAGGTCTGCCTGGGGCTTGGTCTTGGTTTCGTCGCGGCGGGTGGTGGTCGCTGCCGTGGTGGCCGCTGCCGTGCGCGCCTTGGCTTTTTCGTCGCGTGGGGCGGCTGGCTCGATTTTGGCGATCTCGGCGCGGGAGGCGGCGGCGCGCACCTTGGCTTTTTCGCTTTGCGCGGGCGCGGCGGTTTCAGTTTTGGCCAGATCGGTGCGCAGGGCCGCCGTGTGCGCTTTGGCCTTGTCAGCGCGTGGAGCGGCGCCATCGGCCTTGGCGACATCGGCGCGTTTGGCGGCGGCGTTTGCCTTGGCTTTGTCGCTGCGCGGGGCGGCGGCATCGGCCTTGGCCAAGTCGGCGCGCTTGGCGGCGGCGTGCGCCTTGGCTTTGGCTTTGTCACCGTGCGGGACGGTGGCATCGGCCTTGGTCAAGTCGGCGCGCTTGGCGGCGGCGTTTGCTTTGGCTTTGGCCTTGTCGGTGCGCGGAGCGGCGGCATCGGCCTTGGCGGCATCAGCGCGCTTGGCGGCGCGTGCCTTGGCTTTGTCGCTGCGCAGGGCGGCTTCGGCCTTGGTGGATTTGGCCGTGGCGGTGGCGGTGGCCAGTTTGGCCGACCCGGCGGGCGTGGTTTGCGCCTGGGCCATGCTGGACAGGCTCAGCGTGAGGCTGAGGGCAACAGCGGTGAGTGACAGTGGTTTTTTCATGAGAGGCTCCAAGAGGTAAATTTAAGTAAGAGTAATCAAATATTGCACTGGGGATGGAATTCCAGCACATAACGCCGTCCGTGACAAATTTGGCAATAGGCTAACCGTAAAATCCGCCGATGCTCACGATTAAAAAAGACCTGCTCTCCGCTCTGGCTGTCGCGCTGGAACAACTTTCTCCCGGCGCTGGCGGCAAAGCTGCCTTCGAATCCCCCAAAGTGGCCGCGCATGGCGATTTCGCCTGCACCGCTGCCATGCAGCTGGCCAAACCACTCAAGCAAAATCCCCGCCAGATGGCTGAAGCCCTGCGCGCCCTGCTGCTGCAGGCGCCCGCCTTCGAGCGCTGGGTCGAGGCAATTGAAATTGCCGGCCCCGGTTTTATCAACGTCCGCCTCAAGCCCGCCGCCAAGCAGGAAACCGTGCGCGAGGTGCTCAACGCGGGCACTCGCTACGGCATGCAGCCGCTTGAGCCTGAACGCAAGATGATTGTCGAGTTCGTCTCGGCCAATCCGACCGGCCCGCTGCA
>CAIYKK010000697.1 GCA_903926695.1 uncultured Burkholderiales bacterium | reverse complement strand
GGCGCGAGGTTGATGCGGATCGGCTGGCCTTCGCGCCAGAAGCTGGAAATCTGCAGCACTGCCGGGCCGCTCAGCCCCCGGTGGGTGAACAGCAGGTCTTCGGAAAACACCACGGCTGTGTTGCGTTGTTTGGGCGTGGCGTCGGGCGGGCCGGTTTCGATCTGCACTGGCAGCGCCAGCCCGGCGAGCTGGGCGTAGGGCGCCCAGCCTGCGCCGTCAAACGTCAGCGGCACCAGCGCGGCGCGTGGCTCCACCAAGCGCAGGCCGAATTGTTTGGCGATGCGAAAGCCGAAATCAGTCGCGCCGATTTTCGGAATCGACAGGCCGCCGGTGGCAATGACGAGCTGCGGCGTTTTAATCTGGCCACGGCTGGTTTCTAGGCGATAGCTGCTTGTGTCTAAGCCCGCGTTCGCTTCCGGGCCTGCGTTTGCCTGTGGCTGTGCGCCCGCGTCCGGGCCTGCATTTGCGGCTGCGTCAACGTTCGCACTTGGCGCTGCACCAGCGTCCGCGTCGGTTCCGGGGCTGGCGTAGCGCACCGCTTCAATACTGCACGACTGCCAGCGTGTGACCTGTCCCGCATCGCATTCGGCCAGCAGCATGGTGATGATGTCTTCCGCCGAGCGGTCGCAAAACAGCTGGCCTTTGTGCTTTTCGTGGAAGGGAATCTGGTGGCGCTGCAGCAATTGAACAAAATCCTGCGGCGTGTAGCGCGACAGGGCGGAGCGGCAAAAATGCGGGTTGTCGCTCAAAAACTGGGCGGGCGTAGCACCCAGATTGGTGAAATTGCAGCGCCCGCCGCCGGAGATACGAATTTTTTCGGCCACCTTGTCGCTGTGGTCGAGCAGCAAAACGCGCAAGCCGCGCTGGCCCGCCTGGGCGGCGCAAAACAGGCCAGCGGCACCCGCGCCGACCACAACAACATCAAATTCAGGAATCACATCAGCCTTTGGGGTTCAGCCGGGGCGGGCGCACCGCCGTGAGCATCACAGCGATCCGGCTCTTGGGCTTGCCGCCGCGCCACGTCTTTTGGAAAGACGGGAGTTTAGCTGTGCGGCGCGGCAACCGTTCAGGCGCTGCGAACGGCTGCCGGGTGTTCGGCGGCCAGCGCGATGGCGCTGATCACGTCGCCGACGACGATGATGGACGGGCTGGCCATGCGGGTCTGGGCGATGGTGTCGGCCATGCGGCCCAGCGTGGTGGTGATGTGGCGCTGTGTCGGCAGCGAGGCGTTTTGAATCACCGCGACGGGCGTGTGGGCGGGCAGGCCGATCAGCAATTCATTCTGAATGCGTCCGGCACCGCTCACGCCCATGTAAATCACCAGCGTCAGCCGGGCGCTGTGGGCGGCGGTGGACAGCGCCCGCCAGTCCGTGCCCGCGTCGCCGGGCTTGGCGTGGCCGGTCACAAACACCACGCCGTGCGCGTGCTGGCGGTGCGTCAGCGGCACGCCCAGCGAGGTCACGGCGGCCAGCCCGGCGGTGATGCCGTTGATCACCTCGACCTTGATGCCCGCTTCGCGCAGGTGTTCGACTTCTTCGCCGCCTCGGCCAAAGATAAACGGGTCGCCGCCCTTGAGGCGCACGACGGTTTCACCTTCGCGGGCGGCCATCACCATGAGTTTCTGGATAAATTCCTGCGGTGTGGATTTGCAGCCGCCGCGCTTGCCCACGCGCACGATGCGGGCGTGGGGCTGGGCAAAAGCGACGATGCCGTCGCTCACCAAGTCATCGACAAACAGCACCGTGGCGCGCTGAATCGCCTTGAGCGCCTTGAGTGTGAGCAGTTCCGGGTCGCCCGGCCCGGCACCGACGAGGGTGACGGTGCCGTTGGCACCGAAAAGGGCTGAATTGTTCATTAAGAGCTGTCTCCGGTTTGAAACCTCCCCCTTCAGGGGGATAGAATTTATGTGGGAGAGAGGTAATCTCTTCCCAATTCGCTCCGAAAGGAGCGTGGATTGAAACATAGTTGCTTGACCAATTGCAAGATGTGTTCCACCTGCTGCGCAATCGACGGCGGCAGGGGGCTGGTGCCGTCCAGCACCGATTGAATGAAGGCCGCCGTGCTGGCCGCGCTGATATCTTTGGGCAAATCGGGCACCGAGGGCAGGGTGCCCTTGACACCTTCGTGCCGCAGCACACATTGGCCGTTGATAAAGCCTTGCATCTGCGGCGAGCGGCGCGGATCGGCCACGCCTTCGCCTTCGGTGCCGCGCAGCAGCAGGGCGTTGCCTTGCACGCGCTCGAAGGTCGCGGCCATTGAAATGGCATATTCGGGATGGGTG
>CAIYKK010000696.1 GCA_903926695.1 uncultured Burkholderiales bacterium | reverse complement strand
CGATGCAATTGACCTCGAAGCTGATGAAGGGTATCGCCTACCGCATCTAATTGTCCTGCGCTTGGGTCTCGACGATTTCCCAGTCGTGGGTGATTGCTGCGGTCTTGCCCAGCATGATCGAGGCCGAGCAATAGGTATCGTGCGACAGTGCGATGGCGCGCTCGACGCTGGCCGGTTTCAGGTTCTTGCCGCGCACGATGAAGTGAAAATTAATCTTGGTAAATACCTTCGGGTCGGTGTCGGCGCGCTCCGCTTGCAGCGTGACTTCGCAGCCGCGCACATCTTGCCGACCTTTTTTCAGGATCAGCACCACGTCGTAGGCGGCGCAACCGCCGCTGCCGAGCAAGACCATTTCCATCGGGCGCGGCGCCAGGTTGTGTCCGCCGCCTTCAGGCGCGCCATCCATCGTCACCAGGTGGCCGGAGCCGGTCTGTGCCAAAAAACTCATGCCCGACGGGCCGTTCCAGCTAACTTTGCATTCCATCTCTGTCTCCGAAAAAAATTCCTGACATCATTGTAATGGAGTTGGCAGCGCGCCATCGCTTGTCATTGCGACTTGACGCCCGCTTGCAAAAGGCATTATAATCGTCGACTTTCCATTCGCTCAGGAAATGTAGATAAGGCAGAGTCCGCAAGCAATCAGTTGCAACAGCAGGCGGAACCACCATTTGAGCGTGTAATCTTTTAGGAAGTCAACATGAAAACATTTTCCGCTAAAGGACATGAAGTCCAGCGCGATTGGTTCGTGATTGACGCGACGGACAAAGTCCTCGGACGTGTTGCCAGCGAAGTGGCACTCCGACTGCGCGGCAAGCACAAACCGGAATTTACTCCTCACGTCGATACGGGCGACTTCATCGTCGTCGTCAACGCAGGCAAACTGCGTGTGACCGGTACCAAGGCCACAGAGAAAATTTACTACCGTCACTCTGGTTATCCAGGCGGCATCTACGAAACCAACTTCCAGAAAATGCAACAGCGTTTTCCAGGTCGCGCGCTCGAAAAAGCGGTCAAGGGCATGTTGCCTAAAGGCCCACTCGGCTACGCAATGATCAAGAAGTTGAAAGTCTATGCGGAAGCTACACACCCGCATGCTGCTCAGCAACCTAAAGCACTCGTCCTCTAAGGAATCGATATGATCGGTAATTACAATTATGGAACCGGCCGTCGCAAGAGTGCAGTGGCTCGGGTTTTTATCAAGGTCGGCACGGGCTTGATCGTTGTCAACGGCAAGCCGGCGAACGAATATTTTTCGCGCGAAACAGGTCTGATGGTCATCCGTCAACCGCTTGAACTGACCGGCAATGTCGAGCGTTTCGACATCAAGATCAACGTTCATGGCGGCGGCGAGTCCGGCCAGGCTGGTGCAGTTCGCCACGGCATCACCCGCGCCCTGATCGACTACGATGCAGCGCTGAAACCGGAACTGGCCAAGGCCGGCTTCGTTACCCGCGATGCACGTGAAGTCGAGCGTAAAAAAGTTGGTCTGCGCAAGGCACGTCGCGCAAAGCAATTCTCCAAGCGTTAATTTGCTTGTCACGGCGCCCTGTGCGCGCCGTACCAAAAAAGCCGCCGGCATCTTGCCTGGCGGCTTTTTGCATTGTGGGG
>CAIYKK010000695.1 GCA_903926695.1 uncultured Burkholderiales bacterium | reverse complement strand
GGCCTCGTCGGCTTGAGTCTGGCACCGCTGGGCTGGATGGCGACGCTGCCCGTCATGGCTTATGTCGTGGGCGGGGCGCTTTCGACGGGGCTGGTGGCCGCGACCCAGCGCCGCTTTGGGCGCAAGGCGTCGTTCCAGCTTGGGCTGGCGGTGGCGGCGGGGTCGGCGCTGCTGTGCTGCTACGCCGCCTACAGCCGCAACTTTTGGCTGCTGACCACGGCCACGCTGGTGGCTGGCTATTACAACGCCAACGCCCAGCTTTACCGCTTTGCCGCCGCCGAACTGGCCGCGCCCGCTTTCCGCGAAAAAGCGGTATCGCTGGTGCTGGCGGGCGGCCTGATTGGCGCGGTGGCCGGGCCGAATCTGGCCGCCGCCACCCGCAGCTTGACTGCCGCGCCATTCGCGGGCGCTTATCTGGCGCTGGCGGGCGTGGCGCTGCTGGCTATCGGACTGCTGGCGTTCATCCAATTCCCGCCCGCGCCGCCCAAGCAAAGCGCCAGCGCCAGCAATGGCCGACCGCTGGGCCAGATCCTGCGCCAGCCTGCTTTTATCGTCGCCGCCAGCGCGGGCGCGCTGGGCTACGGCGTGATGAACCTCTTGATGGCGGCCACGCCGATTGCCATGCAGATGTGCGGCTTGGCGTTTTCCGATGTGGCGCTGGTGCTGGAGTGGCATGTGATCGGCATGTTTGCACCGGGCTTTTTCACCGGCCATTTGATCAAGCGCTTTGGCGCGCTGCCGGTGATGGCGGCGGGGCTGGCGCTCAATATCGGCTGCGTCGCAGTGGCACTGACCGGCGTCGAATTTCACCAATTCATGGCCGCGCTGTTTCTGCTCGGACTGGGCTGGAATTTCCTGTTCACCGGCGCGACCGCGCTGGCCTTGACCGCCTACCGGCCCGAAGAAAAAGACACGGCCCAAGGCGCGCTGAACTTTTGCATTTTTGCCGTGCTGGCGGTGTCGTCGCTGGCCTCGGGCGTGCTGGTGACGACGCAGGGCTGGGCGCTGCTCAACCTCGGCTCGCTGCTGCCGCTGGGCCTGACCGCGCTGGCGCTGGGGTGGCTCGCTCTGGGCCGACGCCAGCAACGCGCTTGAAGGCGCTTTGCCAAACCCGGTAACGTTGGTGCCAGCCCGTGCGGCCCTTTTGTCACCGGTTTCTGGTTCAATGGCAGGTCTTGCCGCTTTTTTCGGCGGCGGCTTTATTCACTTTTTAAGGAGTTTGTCATGGGTTTATTTGATTCGGTTCTGGGCGCTGTGCTCAACAACAACCAGCAACCCGCTGCGGGCGCTGGCGCACTGGGCGCACTGGGCGCACTCGGCGGCCTGGGCAGTCTCGGCGGCCTCGTCGGCACACTGGCGAGCAATCCGCAGTTGCTGCAAATCGTCATGGGCTTGCTCAGCAACGACGGCGCGCAAGGCGGGCTGGCCGGTCTGGTCGGCAAATTTCAACAAGCCGGTCTGGGTGGTGCCATCGAGTCGTGGATTGGCAGCGGCGCTAACCAGGCCGTCTCTGGCGAGCAGATCACCAGCGCGCTCGGCTCGGG
>CAIYKK010000694.1 GCA_903926695.1 uncultured Burkholderiales bacterium | reverse complement strand
TCCAGCCGGTTGATGCGAAAAGAATATGGAGATTTCCACCCTTGGCTAAAACGTCGTGGCGTGCTGTGGTCGCCAAGCTACTTTGCCGCATCGTGTGGGGGCGCGCCGATTGAAATACTCAGGCAGTACATCCAGCAGCAGCAGGCTATCGACGCGTAGGCGCTCAGACCCCGGCATCAATGCCGGGGCTTGTCGCTGGGGGAGGGTCACTGATCGCCGCGTTTGACGGCTGCGCCCGCTGGCCTGGCCGGTTGGTGCGCCCTGGCTTCGAGCAGCAGATAAACCAGTATGGCGATGCCCAGCGGCACGAAGTAATAAACGATGCGGTAAGCGACGACAGCGGCCAGCACCTCGTGCGCGGGCAGGCGCGGCGAGAGCAGCGCGACAAACACCGCTTCAAGCACGCCCAGGCTGCCCGGCACATGGCTGATCACGCCCGCAATGGCCGCCAGCAGCAGCACGCCGGTGACGCTGAAAAAATCCACGCGCTGGCCCAGCAGCACAAACAAAATGCCCGACATCAGCAGCCAGTTGGCCGCGCCCATCGTCAGCTGCAGACCTGCCAGCTGCACCGAAGGCAGTTCCACCGCGTGGCCGCGCAGATGCACGGTGCGCTGGCGGGAAAAGGCGCAGGCGCCCAGATAGGCCAGCGCCAGCGCCAGCAAACCCGCGCCCATAAGGCGCAGTTGGAGCGCGCCCAAGCCCCAGGCGGCGGGCAGGCCGGGCGGCTGCAAACCAAACACCAGCCCGGCCAGCAGGAGATAACCCATCCAGTTGGCCAGCATGCTCAGCGAGGTGACGCGGGTGATAACGCCCAGCCCCAGACCCAGGCGCGAATACAGCCGGTAGCGCAGGGCCACGCCGCCGATGACCGAGCCAAGGTTGAGGTTGAAGGCGTAGCTGACAAAGGTCAGCAGCATCACCGTGCGTGTCCCCAGCGTGTGGCCGGTGTAGCGCCGCCCCAGCAGGTCAAAGCCGCTGTAAAGCAGATGGCTGGCGGCGGCCAGCCCCACGGCGCCCGCAACGCTCACCAGCGGATAGGCCTGCAGCGCGGCCAGCACCTGCGGCCAGTCCATCGTGCGCGCCTGCGCCACCAGCAAATAGCCTAGCAGCGCAAAAAACACGCCAGCCGCGCCGCGCCTGAGCCAGCGCCACGCAGCGTTTGAGTTGAACCACGCCGGTGCGCCGCCCCCCGCAGGCGGTGGCGGCGGGCGGCGACGCACGGGCATGGGCGGCTCGCGGCTCAGACCGGGCCGGGCCGCTTGGCCGAGCTGCTTTGCTGGGCCGGGTCAGCACCAGCGGCGTCCGCCTGCCCGCTGGCGGCGGGTGGCGTCTCGCCCGCCAGCGTGATGCGCGGCGCATGCGCGGGCAGCCAGCCCGCCCAAGCCGGGTAGTGGCTCAGCAGATGAAACACAAAAAAGCTGCGTACCACACGCCACCAGCTCGACTCGCCCAAATCGGCGGCGTTGATCTGCCTACAATTGCGCTCGATCAGCCGCTCCAGCCGGGCGCTTAAATCCTGGTTGAAAGTGCTGTCCTTGATCAGTACATTGGCTTCGAGGTTGAGCGACAGGCTCAGCGGATCCAGGTTGCTGGAGCCGACCGTCGCCAGCTCGCCGTCAAACACCGCGACTTTGCCGTGCAGCGGGCGTTCGATGTATTCAAAAATCAACACGCCCGCCGACAGCAGATGGTGATACAGCATGCTGCCCGCCACCTTGACGATGGCCATATCCGGCTCGCCCTGCAAAATCAGCCGCACCTCGACGCCGCGCCGCGCCGCCCGGCGCATCTCCTGCAGCAGCCGGTAGCCGGGGAAAAAATAAGCGTTGGCAATCACCACACGCTCGCGTGCCGTGCGCAGCGCCACGCGGTAATGGCGCTCGATGTCGGTGGTGTGCAGGCCGTTGTCGCGGGTCACGAAGATGGCGGCAGCGCTGCCAGCGGGCTCGGGCAGCGTGCGCCAGCGCCGCGCCAGCGTGCGCGCCCGGTCATACAGGCGCTGGCGCAACTGGGCGGCAAAACGCTGCTCGGCGCTGCCCTGCCCATTGGCCAGCGCCTGGCGCACAAAGCGGTGAATGTCGGCCACGAGCGGGCCTTCGATTTCCACCGCGTAATCCTGTTTCGCTTTGGGGCCGTAATCGGCCAGATGGTCGGCTGAATAGTTGATGCCGCCGACAAAAGCGCGTTCGCCATCGACCACGACAATTTTGCGGTGCAGGCGGCGAAACACATTCGTGCGCCAGCCCCACAGGCGCGGGCCGGGATCGAACACATGCAGGCGTACGCCCGCCTGCGCCAGCGCGCCGATAAAGCCGGGCGATAAATTGGACGAACCAAAGCCATCGACGGTGATGTCGATCTGCACGCCCCGCGCCGCCGCCGCCACGAGCACCGCGTGCAGCGCCAGCCCCACCTTGTCTTCAAACAGGATAAAAGTTTCGATCACCACCTCGCGCCGGGCGCTGGCAATCGTCTGAAACACACGCGGAAAAAACGCCTCGCCGTTTTCCAGCAGCCAGAACTGGTTGCCGCTGACCCAGCGTGTCATGGCGCCTCCGCCGGGCTGGCGGCGCGGCGCCGGGGCTGGCGAGCAATAGCGCGCTTGAGTCGAATGCGCTGCACCGATTCAAGCGCAGACGGGCCAGCCCCGCAGACTTGGTGCGCGCTGGCTGCGCGCTGGCGGTAAAAGTCCGGGTCTGCCATCGGGTGCCGCTTTTTTACAGGGTGATTTGCGCGGCTAGCGGCGCGTGGTCTGACAGGTGCGACCACGGCTGCGCGGGCAGCGCGATGGGGCTGTGGCTCGCCGTGTTGCGCACATAAATGCGGTCGAGCTGGAGCAGCGGCATGCGCGCCGGAAAAGTGCGCGCCGCCTGACCGTGGGCGTGGACAAACACCTCGCGCAAATTGGCACTGCGCGCCAGTTGCGCGTGGGCGCGGCGACGCCAGTCGTTGAAGTCGCCCGCCACCACAACCGGGGCGCGGGCCGGGATTTCTTTGGACACCAAATCGGCGAGCATTTTCATTTGCTGCGTGCGGTGCGTTTCCATCAGCCCCAAGTGGACGCAAATGGCGTGGATGTTGCGGCTGCGTCCGGGCACATGCAGCTCGCAATGCAGCATGCCGCGCCGCTCCGGGCCGCTGATCGAAATGTCGCGGTTTTCAAACCGCACGATGGGAAATTTCGACAGCACCGCGTTGCCGTGGTGGCCGTTGGTGTACACCGCGTTGCGCCCGTAGGCGAACTGCGGCCAGATGGAATCGGCCAAGAATTCGTAATGCGGCGCTTCGGTGAAGTTGTGGAATTTTTCGGCGTGCTTGAGGTGGCTGCCGGTGACTTCCTGCAAAAACACCACATCCGCGCCGACGCTGCGCACGGCCTCGCGCAGCTCGGCGAGGATAAATTTGCGGTTGAAAAAGGTAAATCCCTTGTGGATGTTGACCGTGAGCACCTTGAATGAAAAAGGCGCATCGCTCTCAGCCGGGGCGGGCGAAACAGGCGTGCTGGTGTCGGAAATAAAGGGCTGCATAAGAAGTGGGCGGCGGGCGCCAGAGGCCCATCGCTGGATTGTTGAGGAAGATGAGCGCTTGGACTGTAGGACGGTAACTTATTTCAGCCGGGCCGCAGCAGGAAAGCAGCTCGGGCTATTCAAGCCCTGGGCCGCAATAAGCGCAAAAAAGCCTGCAGCGTCTTGGGAAAGACGGTGCAGGCCGGTGCGCTTCAAAGCGCTGGCGCTTGAGCGCAGGCGTTCAGGCGAGGCTTAGTTTTTCGGCGACGGCATGCGGCCTGCGTTCGGGCCTGGGCCTTGACCGGGGCCGGCGCCTGAACGCGGGCCGGGCTTGGGGTGCTGGGCATCAAAGATTTTTTGCTGCTCGGGGGTGAGTGCGGCGTACAGCGCCTTGGTTGCCTCGTCGCGTTTGTCCATCGCGGCGTTCATTTCCGTCATGCGGTCGGTGCGCAGCGCGTGCATTTTGTCAATGCGCTCGGGCGTGGGCAGCTTGTCGAGTTCGGTGCGCTGTTCGCGTGTGGGCGGCGTGGCGTGGGCGGGCGGCTGCATGGCGGCGGTGTAGCGGCTCCAGACGGCTTCCTGCGCCGGGGTGATCTTGAGCAGCGCCTTCATGTCGGCCTGGTGTTTGGCGATCTGGGCCTGCATCTTGGCCGGGTCTTGCTGGCCCATCATCATGTGTTGGCCGCCAGGGCCGCTCATCATGGCGCCAGCGCTGGCGGGTGGCGGCGGTGGCGCTGCGGCAGGCGTCTGGGCCATAGCGGCGCTGGTGCCAGCGGCCAGCAGGCCAGCCAGAATCAAACGGTTCAACGAAGTGACAGCGAATTTCATGAAAATTTTCCTTTCAGTGAGAACAAGCCTGTTGTCTGTAACGGCCAGCAGGTTGGATGCAAGTATCGCCAGCGCATGTATCCGTCAGGTTACGTGGCCGTGATCGTTTGTAAAGTTCCATGAACGCCACTCTACGCCCGGAAAAACTTTGCATATTGATGTGGCGCACAGTCCTTGCGCTATGCTTTTGGATTCAAGATGCAACAGGGTGCGAACAGCAATGAATTTTTTGTCAGAACTCAAAAACCGCGCCAACGCGCTGCAAGGCCTGCAGGCCGGAGAGCAGCAGGACGCAGCAGCCAATACACACGCCTGCGAAACCGCCTGCCGCGTCGCGGTCAAATACCTGCAAGACCTGTGCGCCCAGCTCAACATCATCCAGCCGCCCGCGCCCGGCCACTACAGCCTGGACGGCAAAACGCCGTTTCCGGCGCTGGTGATGCGCAGTTTCCGCTGCGACGACAGGCGCAAGATGCTGCGCAACGAAACCGTCTGCGACTACATCGGCATGGGCTGGGACTTGTTGCCCGGCACGGGCCGCGTGGCCACCCACAGCGTGACGGTGAACTTTCCGCCCGATCTGGAGCGCGTGGCCCAGCGTGTCTCCATCGGCCAGATCAAGCACGAGCGCAAGGAGCAGCGCCACCCCGAGACGAACAAGCTGCTGGCTTATGTCTTTGAATACCAGACCGAGGCACGCGGCTTTATCACCATCACGCCGGATCACGACAGCGGCCAGATCGCTTTTCGGCTGGTCAATGTGGGCGGCTTTGAGCTGTTCAGCACGCGCTACCCGGCGGCCAAGGTGAACTCGGCGCTGATGGACGAGCTGGCGAAAAAGCTCGTCGGCCAGCTCAGCCGCTTTGGCTGAAACGGCAAAACCATGTTACCTGCGCGGCTTGCCCGCCGGGCGCTGGAATGCTTACAATCGCCCCAGCTTGTCGGGGCGCCCAGGATGGATTCATCTGGGGCTGAGATCGCCATTGTGCGAAACCCGCTGAACCTGATCGGGATCATGCCCGCGTAGGAAACAAGGCACTTTGGCTCCGGCCCCACGCAATCACCGCCCGACGGGGCGGCGGCTGCGGCGGCATCCGGCTCCCCAGGCAAGCACCCACCGCTTTTTCTGGAGACCGACATGGCCAAAACTTCTCTTTCCGTCGATGCCGCCGATTTGACCAGCCGCATCACCCGAACCCCCTTTCCCGGCTCCCGCAAAATCTACATTGAAGGCTCGCGCCCGGACATCCGCGTGCCCTTTCGCGAGGTCACGCTGACCGACACCTTGGTCGCCGAGGGCAGTGAAACCCGGCGCGAGGCCAATCCGCCGCTGCGCCTGTTCGACTCGTCCGGCGTTTATACCGACCCGGCTGTTTCGATTGACATCACCCGTGGCTTGACCGCCCTGCGCGCCGCCTGGATCGACGAGCGCGGCGACACCGACACCCTGCCCGGCATCAGCAGCGCCTACGGCCGCGAGCGCCTGAACGACCCGGCGCTCAGCGCCCTGCGCATGGCCGAGTCGCCCGTGCCGCGCCGCGCCAAGGCCGGGGCCAACGTCTCGCAAATGCACTACGCCCGCCAAGGCATCATCACGCCGGAGATGGAATACATCGCCATCCGCGAAAACCTGGTGCGCGCCCAGCTCGCCGAGCGCCTCGCCACCGAGCGTATGCCGAAAAAAGGCCATTCGTTCAACGCGTCGATTCCGCAGGATGTCACGCCCGAATTCGTGCGCGACGAGGTGGCTAGAGGCCGCGCCGTCATCCCGAACAACATCAACCACCCGGAAAGCGAGCCGATGATCATCGGCCGCAATTTCCTGATCAAGGTCAACGCCAACATCGGCAACTCCGCCGTGACCTCGTCGATTGAAGAGGAAGTGGACAAGCTGGCCTGGTCGATTCGCTGGGGCGCGGACACGGTGATGGACCTGTCCACCGGCGAAAACATCCACGAAACCCGCGAGTGGATTTTGCGCAACTCGCCGGTGCCGATTGGCACGGTGCCGATTTACCAGGCGCTGGAAAAAGTCAACGGCAAGGCCGAAGATTTGACGTGGGAAATCTTCCGCGACACGCTGATCGAGCAGGCCGAGCAGGGCGTGGATTACTTCACCATCCACGCCGGTGTGCGCCTGGCCTACGTGCCGCTGACCGCGAACCGCCTGACGGGCATCGTCTCGCGTGGCGGCTCCATCATGGCAAAGTGGTGTTTGTCGCACCACAAAGAGAGCTTTCTCTACGAGCATTTCGAGGACATCTGCGAGATCATGAAGGCTTACGACGTGTGCTTCTCGCTCGGCGACGGCCTGCGCCCCGGCTCGATTGCCGACGCGAACGACGAAGCGCAGTTCGCCGAACTGCACACGCTGGGCGAGCTGACGCAAATCGCCTGGAAGCACGACGTGCAGGTGA
>CAIYKK010000693.1 GCA_903926695.1 uncultured Burkholderiales bacterium | reverse complement strand
GCTCAGCCGGATGACGCCAAAGTTAGAGTTGTTGTTGCTATCAATACTGTAGCCAGCCACCAGTATTTTGTTGTCAGCTTGGGCTTTTACGCTGTACGCAAAGTCTCCATAACCGCCGGTGCTGATCAGAGCCTTGCCATCGGTGCTGAAGGTAACGTCCAGCGTGCCATCGGTGTTAAGGCGGATGACGCTGAAGCTATCGGTGGTTGCCCCGGTCACGCTGTCGATGCTGTGGCTGCTGCCCGCCAGCAATATTTTGCCGTCCGTCTGCAAGCTCAGGCTTCGCCCCTGGTCGGAGCCGCCCATGTCAAACGTTGCCTTGCCGTCTGTGCTGAACGTGGTGTCGAGCGCGCCGCCTGTATTCAGTCGGATGATGCTGAAGTCGGAGGTGACGGCACCGGTGATCAGGTTTTGTGTGGTGGTGGTTCCCGCCACCAGAATCTTGCCGTTGGTTTGAACGCTTAGGGCGTAGCCATAGTCGTGTCCGCCGTTGATGTCAAAAGTTGCCTTTCCGTCGATGCTGAATGAGGTATCCAGCGTGCCGTCAGAGTTCAGGCGGGTGATGCCGAAATCCGAAAAGCCATCAACATTGGTACTGTTGCCTGCAATAAGGATTTTCTCGCCGCTTTGCACCATCATGGTGTACGCGGAATCATCATGGCCACCAACATCAATCAAGGTTTTTCCATCGGTGCCGAAAGTGGTATCGAGCGCTCCACCGGCGTTCAGGCGGATCACGCTGAAGTCAGTGCCGCCGCCGCCGTTGGTCATGCCAGCGATCAAAATCTTGTCGCCCTGCACGCTCACGCTGTGGCCTTCGTCGTTGGAGCCAATGTCAATCGTGGCCTTGCCCAAAGGGGTGGCTTTGTGAAAAACCGGAGCGGTGTTGATGGAAGTCATGAGGTAGTTCGCTTTCGTTGAAAGATCAGGGGAGTTCAGGACCGAGGCCAGCGCGTGAGACCAAAAGCAGTTTGCACGCCAGCCAGTCCTGATGGTTCAGACCGGGGCTGCTCAAGGCGTTGCGGTGCGTTCTCAATCCAATTTAAATTCAGAAGTCAGTGAATTGAAAAAATCAGCATTTTTCTCAAATTATGCCGCGCAATGTTTTAAAAAAAAGCGCTGAAAGCAGGTTTGCTTTTCCTGAGTCTGTGGCTTCAGGGGATGTTCTGGCTATTTTCCCGATTGAAATCAACGGCGTGCGCTGGCGCGGCCTTGCTGGCAGCGGTTTTATTGCGTGCGCTTGGGGAAAGTGGGTGTTCCTCTGGAGAACGCTGCGCCAGCGCCTATATGCCAATGACGGGTTCGGTGCGCCCGCTCAGCCAGCCCGGCGCTGCATGCTGGAACTGGTTTTTTGTCTTGGCCCGGCCTGCGCAGGCCCGGATGCTTCCCAAAAGAAAAAACCCGGCGTAAGGCCGGGCTTTTTGCTTTTCCATTAAAGGATCAGGTTTGCGGCGGAAAGGCTGCTGATGCCTGTCAGTGCAATGGCGAACTCTGCAGCGCCATCGCTGTCGGTGTTGCCGTAGAGGACATGCGCGATTTTGTCAAAGTACAGGTCGCCGGGATGGGTGAAGCTGTTCGAGAAGGCTCCGCCGACCACAGGGGCATGGAAAGCTTGGTTGCCCGCCAGCGTGGCGTTGGCGTCCAGCGTCGAGAGGTCTATCTTGTCCTGACCACGAACAAAATCGGTGATGACATCCCATTTGCCGCTCGTGAGGCCTGAGTCGGCCAGGGCGTTGAAGTCGAAGATGTCGTTGCCCGTGCCGCCGGTCATGATGTCAACGCCCGCGCCGCCGTCGAGTGTGTCGTTGCCCGCGCCGCCAATCAAGACGTTGGCGACGGCGCTGCCCGTGAGCTTGTCGGCGTAAGCGCTGCCGGTGAGGTTTTCGATGGCGCGCAGTGTGTCGCTGCCCGAGCCGCCGGTGGCTTGCACTGCCGTCGTGGCCAGGCTGACTTTCACGGCGGCACCAGCGTATTGGTAAGAGGCGGTGTCGATACCTGTCCCGCCGTTGAGCATGTTGTTGCCCGCACCGGCGTAGAGCGTGTTGATCAGCGCATTGCCGGTCAAATTGGCGGCGGCGGTCGTGTTGATGCGGCCATTTTCGACATACGCGCCCAACGTGTAGGCG
>CAIYKK010000692.1 GCA_903926695.1 uncultured Burkholderiales bacterium | reverse complement strand
CTTGAAGCTGCCGCGCTTTTCGGTCACGGCCAGCGAGTGGATCAGCGCCGTGCCCAGCAACCAGGGCATGAACGAGGCGTTTTCCACCGCGTCCCAGAACCACCAGCCGCCCCAGCCCAGTTCGTAATAGGCCCAGAAGCTGCCGCAAAAAATGCCCAGCGTCAAAAACATCCACGCCACCAGCGTCCACGGCCTAGACCAGCGCGCCCAGGTGGCATCGAGTTCGCCGCTGATCAACGCCGCGATGGAAAAAGCAAAGGCCACGGAAAACCCGACATAGCCCATGTACAGCAAGGGCGGATGCACGATCATGCCCAGATCCTGCAGCAGTGGATTGAGGTCGCGCCCGTCCACTGGCCCCGGCAGCGTGCGCTCAAACGGATTCGAGGTGAACAGCATGAAGGACAAAAAACCGATGCTGATCCAGCCCATGACGCCCAGAATGCGCGCCAGCGTCGCCCGAGGCAGCTGGCGGCTCAACAGCGCCACCGCCAACGTCCACAGCGCCAGCATCAGTGTCCACAGCAGCAGCGATCCTTCGTGCCCGCCCCATGTGCCCGCGATGCGGAAAAACACCGGCAGCAGGGTGTTGGAATTGGCCGCCACATACGCGACGGAAAAATCATTCTGGATGAAGGACGTAATCAGGCTGGCAAAAGCCAGCACGACAAACAGGCATTGCCCAGCCGCCGCCGAACCGGCCAACGCCATCCAGCGCGCATTGTTGCGAAATGCGCCAACAATGGGCAGGGTAGCCTGAACGCCTGCCAGGCACAGGGCGAGCATGAGGGCAAGATTGCCCAGTTCAGGAATCATTTCACGTCCTTTGAAGAAGCGGCGGTCGCGGCGGCGGCGCTGGTTTTGGCGTTCGCCTGCTGGCCTTTTTTCAGCGCATAAGCGGCTTCGGGCGGCATGTAGTTTTCATCGTGTTTGGCCAGAACTTCGTCGGCGGTAAACGCGCTGTCCGGGCCTAATTTGCCTTGGGCAACGACGCCTTTGCCTTCCTTGAACAAGTCGGGCAGCATGCCCCGGTAATGCACGCGCACCCGCTGCACTGTGTCGGTGACCCAAAAGCTGACCGTGACACCATCGGCTTGGCGCTGCAGGCTGCCTTTTTCGACCATGCCGCCGATGCGAAAGCTGCGGTTGTGCGGCGCTTGGCCCGCGACGACTTGCGAGGGCGTGAAAAAGAACACCAGGTTTTTTTCAAACGCTGACAGCACCAGCCAGGTGCCCAAACCGAGCAAAGCCAGCCCTGTCAAGACCAGTATCAAGCGGTTGTGACGGGTTTTCATGGGCATGACCGTCCGGTTTTTTCGGCCAGGATGGCGTTTCTGCGCCAGCGCAATGCCAGCGACTCCCCCACCAGCGTAGCCAACACCACCGCGACGGAACCCCACACGTACAGCGCATAACCGCCCATCGCGAAAAATTCGCGCCAACTGCTCCAGATCACGATTGAACCTCCTGCAAATGGGCCACCCACGGCGCATGGCGTTCTCTTTCGAGCACAATGCAGCGCAAACGCATCAGGGCCGCAGCGATGGAATAAGCCCACAGGCCCAGCGCCATGATGAGCATGCCCAGCAGCATGGTCAG
>CAIYKK010000691.1 GCA_903926695.1 uncultured Burkholderiales bacterium | reverse complement strand
GCACATTGCCCGCGTGGCGCTGTACATCACCGACGAGCAAATGAATCAGGCGGCCAGCGCCCGCTTCGGGCAAACACGCCCGACGGTGCCGATTGCCAACTCGCCGACGATTTTGTGCGCCAACGCGCTACGCACCGACTGGGCCAGCGTGTTGCCGCCCGCGCAATGCAGCTTTGTGCTGGGCAACCCGCCGTTTGTCGGCTCGACCTACCAGACCAAGGCGCAAAAAGACGATTGCGCCGCCGTGTTTGGCGATTTGCCGGGCGCGGGGCTGCTCGATTTGGTGGCGGCTTGGTACATCAAGGCGGCGGATTACATGGCGGCGCGCCCGAGCATCAAGGCCGCGTTTGTTTCGACCAACTCCATCACGCAGGGCGGGCAGGTCGCCACGCTGTGGAGCGCGATGCAGGCGCGTGGCGCGCAGATTCATTTCACGCACCGGGCTTTTAAGTGGAGCAACGAAGGCAAAGGCATTGCCGCCGTGCATTGCGTGATCGTCGGTTTTGGCCTGCACGATGTGTCGGGCAAATTTATCGTCGATTACGCCGCTGACATAGCGGGCGAGGGCAGCGCCGTCAGCGCCGCGCAGATCAACGGTTATCTGGTGGACGCGCCCAGCGTGTTCATCGACAACCGGCGCACGCCGATTTGCGATGTGCCTGAAATGGTCAACGGCAGCAAACCGACAGACGGCGGCAACCTGCTGCTCGACAATGCGGAAAAAGACGAACTGCTGCGCCGCGAGCCGCAGGCCCAAAAGTGGCTGCGCCAATTCCTTGGTGCGGAGGAGTTTTTGAACCGCAAAAGCCGCTGGTGCCTATGGCTGGCGGGCGTTTCACCGACAGAACTCAAGGCCATGCCTTTGGTGCGCGCCCGCGTCGCCGCTGTGAAAGCCATGCGCGCCGCCAGCGCCGATGCCCAGACTCAAAAAGATGCCAAAACGCCTTGGCTGTTTCAAAAAATTCGTCAGCCAACCTCGAATTACTTGTTCATTCCCAGCGTGTCGTCTGAAGGCCGCGATTTCATCCCGATTGGCTATTTGCCGCCAGAAACGATTATCAGCAACCTGGCGTATGCGCTGCCCAACGCCACGCTCTACGAATTCGGCATGCTGTGTTCAACCATGCACAACGCCTGGATGCGCACCACCTGCGGACGTTTGGAAAGTCGTTACCGCTACAGCAACACCATCGTCTATAACAACTACCCGTGGCCGGAAAATCCCAGCGCCAAGCAGCGCGCCACCATCGAAGCCGCCGCGCAGGGCATTTTGAATGCGCGGGCGCTGCACCCCGATTCGTCGCTGGGCGATATGTACAGCTACATGCACCCGGAACTGGTCAAAGCCCACGCCGCGCTGGACACAGCGGTGGACACAGCCTACGGCTACAAAGGCGACAAAGACGATGCCGCCCGCGTCAAATACCTGTTTGAGCTGCACCAGAAAATCACCGCGCCGCTGGTGCCCGCTGCGCCAGTGAAAAAGGCCAGAGCCGCAAAAACCAGCCGGGCGGCGAAAATCAGCCCAGCCGTGTCCACTGAAGTTCAAGACCGGGCGCAAGAATCTTGAGAATGGCGGCGCAGCGCTAAACGCCAGTCTCCAGCATGATCACTCCGGCCAGTTCAACATCGGCGGGCGCTTCGTAGTCGGCCACGACCCAGGCGCGGCCCGGTTTTGCCGCTGCTTTCGCCGCCGCCCAGCCAGGTCACGCCGGGCGGCAGGGCGAGCGAGAACTGGTCAAACAGCAGCGGCGCGGGCGGCGCAAGATAGCCGAAGCAAAGTTTTTCAGCCTGCAGAATCGGCGCGCTGGGTTGCATCGTGGATCTTGCCGACGGCGCGCTCAGGCGAGGTAAACGGCGATAAACGCCAGCAGAAAAATTAGCGCCGCGCCAACCAGCGGCAGCACGAGGGGAATCATCGGCACGATGGCGTCAATCGCGTCCTGCTCCTCGGCCTGCGTGGGGCTGCTGTGGGCGGCATTGGTGGTGTGGCTGGCGGAAGACGACATGGAAAACTCCTGGCATGCTTTGAGAGAATTTTTGCAGTTTAGCGTTGAAAGGCGGGCTGCGGATGCCTTCTGCGGGTTTGGCCCTATGCGCTAATCTTGAGGCCCATTGCCTCTTGAAAGACCACCATGAAATTCTCCAGCCCCCTTGTTTCATTTGGCGCTGTTAGCGCTGCGGCGTCGGTTTTGCTCCTGCTGTCGGCCTGTGCGACTGGCGGCCCCGGCAGCGCCTCGGCCCGGCCTGTGCTTTATCCCAACGCCACGCTCAACCGCGTCGGCGAGGCGCAGGGTCAGGCGGAAGTCAACGCCTGCATGGCGCGGGCGCAAGCGTCCGGCCTGTCGCCTGTGCTGGCCACGAATGAAGTGCGCCGTCGCGCCGGAGAAGGCGCCGCCGTGGGCGGCGTGGCCTCGGCCATCGGTGCGCTCATCAGCGGGCGCGGCTCGGATGTACTGCGCGCCGGAGCGGCGGGCGCCGCCGTGGGCGGCTCGGCGGGCGCGGTGTCGGGCGCTTTTCACGACGACCAGCCCAACGGCGTGTACCGCCAGTTCGTCCAGCGCTGCCTGAGCGAAAAAGGCTTTGACGTGATCGGCTGGAACTGAGCGCCACGCTGCAGGCGGCGGTTCGGGCGGACAACGTGAGTTCGCAACATTTTTTTTTACCAAACTGAACATTAATTTGCGTTCAAGCTCTGGGCGGGGGCTGTTTCGCAGCCCCATTGTTTTCCCGAAAAAAATATATTTCCCACTTCAACCGCATTTTTTCTGCAAAAAAACAATTTTTTTGGCCAAAAACCGCCTAAATCAGCCTTATTTTTCCTTGCGAATGCCATTTTTACCAATACCCTATCAAATTCCACCAGTATTTGACAAAAAATAATTAAGTGTGAGAATCGAGACAGGAATTAACAAAATCATTGGAACTGATACCTTAATTCCAAAGTTGTCAAAACTGTAAATGCTGGTGATTCAAGTTTGAAAATTGAGTCGCTGGTGGCGGTCAGGCAGCGGATGGGGAGCGATTTTGCTCTTGGTTTTTTTGACAAAAGGTTCGATATGAACACGAAAATCAGCCAATTGGTATTGGCATTGGGTGCGTTGGTGATGGCTGGTAGCGCGATGGCTGTGGACTCTACGACTGCAACTGCGGACGTCAGCGCGACAGTGCTGATTCCACTGAAAATTGTCAAAGTGACGGACCTGGCGTTCGGCAACGTCGTCGGCGGCAATGGCGTTGTGACCGTGTCAACCCTTGGCGCTCGAACCAAAGCGGGCGGGGCTGCTTTCGTGGGAAGCTCCACGCCAACGGCCGCATCATTCACGGTGACAGGCGAGGGTACAAGCACCTTCGGAATCAGCTACACCGGAAGCAGCACCGTCTTGACCAATACAACTGGCGTTGGTGGTGAGACCATGGCGATTGGCTGGATCACTGAAGCTGTTGCCACCACAGCAACCGGCGCAACGACCGTGGCACAAGATTCAACGGGAACGCTGGCGTCAGGAAGTGCGAAAATTTTCAGTGGCGCAGCGCTGACGGTTGATAATTTCCAGGTAGCTGGCGCGTACACCGGCTCGCTGGTGGTGACGGTCGCCTATAACTGACAGCGGTTACCCGCTTTCAACGGTGTCACAGCGTGCAGCACTTCTGCCTCGGCCCCTGTCACCACAATGGCAAGCTCGCAGTTGTGCTGGCACCGGTTTTTTGTCTGATAGGCCTGGGCGGGCTGCCCAGCGCCGCAGCCGCCTCGGCCATTGCCAGCGCCACGGTCATTACGCCTGTCAGCGTGATGACTTCCTGGGTGGACTTGCCGGTGACGGTCAGCCAGTTCGGCATCTGGGTCACGGTGGCGGTGCCACCGGCCCGAACTTCTCCCTCGATCTCGGGTTTTTCGTCTCCCTTGAGCGAACCTGAGCTGTCCGTCGGGGTGCTGTCTTTAGACGGCGCCACACTGGCGCAGAGTGGCGCGATTTTTGACCGGCGCAGTGCGGCCTTGGGCACCTTGTACGGCGAATTCATTACTTTCCTGTCTGCGCCGATGCCACTGGGCGGCGGCCGCTACAGCATCACGGTGGCTTTCAATTGAGTGGATTTTTCAGCTGGCCGCTGTCGCGTTGGCTGGCGCTTGTGGTTTGCGGACTCGGCGCTTGGGCGGCGCAGGCGCAGGCGCAGACCATTGCCGCCACGGGTGGCTTGTCGTTCGGGGCGTTTGTGGCCAGCACCGGGGGCACCATTGCGGTGGCTCCCGGGGGCGGGCAAAGCAAGACGGGCGGCGTGATGCTGATAGCGCAAGGCGGCACCAGCGCGGCGGCGCAGTTCACCGTCAGCGGCACGGCCACGGCGGCGTACACCATCATGCTGCCAGCCAATGACACCGTTGCCCTGTCCGACGGCAACAACCACAGCATGGCGGTTAACGGATTCGTGAGCGTCCCTGGCGCTACTGGTATCCTGTCAATTGGCGGAACGCAGTTGCTCCGGGTTGGTGCCACGTTGACCGTGGGCAATGCCCAGGCGCCCGGCCATTACGATGGCACTTTTTCCGTCATCGTCAATTACAACTGAGGCCCGCTTCAAACGGCGCGGCTTCAATCTCCAACCTCTCAGGAATTTCACCATGTATCTTTCGTCGTTCTTGCCGGGTCGGGCCGGGCTGCTGACCCTGGCGCTGTGTCTGGCCGCGCCGCTGGCGCTGGCTGACCTGGCTTTGTATCCCACCCGCATCGTGCTGGAAAAAAACCAGCGCGCCGCGCAGGTCGAACTGATGAACAACGGCACCACGCCCGAGACTTACCGCATCAACCTGGTGAACCGCCGCATGGGCGAGACCGGCGAATTCATCGCCCTGGAAGCGCCCGGCCCTGGCGATCAGTTTGCCGACGCGCTGCTGCGCTACTCGCCCAAGCAGGTCACGGTTCAGCCGGGCAGCTCGCAGACAGTGCGCATTCTGGTGCGCAAACCGGCTGATCTGGCGCCGGGCGAATACCGCTCGCACCTGCAGTTTGACCGCGTGGCCGACAGCGCTGGCGCCAGCAGCATCGAGCAATCTGACAAGTCTGGCGACAAAGCGATTGGCGTGGTCATCACGGCGCTGGTCGGCGCTTCCATCCCTGTCATCGTGCGGCAGGGCGAGACGCAGGTCAGCGTGACGCTGACGGATCTGGCGCTGCTGCCCGCTGCAGGCAGTGCGGGTCCGGCGCTGGGTTTTCAGATCAACCGCAGCGGCAACCGCTCGGCCTATGGCGACCTGGCGGTGCGCTTCACGCCCAACGGTGGCAAGCCGGTCGAGCTGGCCAAGGTGGGCGCTTTGGCCGTGTATGTGCCCAATCCGCTGCGCCGCGCCCGCATGACGCTGCAAGTGCCGCCCGGAATGGCGCTGGCAGGCGGCACGTTGAGTCTGAGCTATCGTGAACGCGCCGAAGCCGGCGGAAGAATGATGGCGCAGGCGAGCCTGAACTTGCCCTGACGCCGGGATGGGTGTTTGATGTGCGCCGTCCCCGCGTGGTCGTGTCGTGCATGGCTCTGGCATTCGATGAGCATGCCACTGGCATTGATATTTTTTTCACGGCGTAGCTTGGGGCTGGCACTGTGTCTGGCATCGTTGATACCGACGCCAGCGATGGCGCAGCCGGTGGAAACCCCGGCGCTGTCTGCCAGCGCAGGCGCCAGGCCGGTGGGCCGCAGCATCGAGGCCAATCTGCTGATTCTGGATGTGCGGCTCGATAATTTCATGTTGTCTGACGGCCTGATCGCCTACCAGGACGGCCCGCAGATTTTGCTGCCTCTGGGTGAGCTGGCCCGGCTGCTGACGCTGGCCATCACGGTGCAGCCCGAAGCGGGCAGCGCCAGCGGCTATGTACTGAGCGCGGAGCGCACGTTCGGGTTGAATGTGGCGCAATCGATGGTCAGCCTGTCCGAGCGCGAGGTGGGCTTCGAGGCGCAGCGTGCCCGCGTCATTGGCGATGACATTTATGTGAACAGCGATCTGCTTTCGCGCTGGCTGCCCATCGACTTCGAGATCACCCTGTCAGCCCTGCAGCTGCGGGTCAAGCCCCGAGAAAAGCTCCCTTTGCAAGAGCGGCTGGAGCGTGTCAATGCTGGCAGGCGGCTGGGCGGCGTCAGGGCCGAGCCGCTGGCCGACCCCGGCTATCCGCATGTGATCGCGCCCTACCAGTGGATTGACCGCCCTTTTATTGACCAGACCTTTGGCGCTGATGTGCGCGCTGCGCCGGGTTCCCGGCAGTTCAATGCCGCTTACACCGCTTACCTGACAGCCGATGTGCTGGGCATGGAGGGCGCCGCTTATGTCAGCAGCAGCCGCGACCAGCCCACGCCCGACTGGCGCATGACGCTGGGCCGCAACGACCCGGATGCCGGCTTGCTCGGGCCGCTGCATGCCCGCTCCTTTGTGCTGGGCAACATCTCGGTGCCCAGCGTAGCGGGCGTGATGACCACCAGCGGCACAGGAAGAGGCATTGCGTTGAGCAACCGGCAACTGGACCAGCCGACCAGCTTTGACCGCCAGAGCCTGCGCGGCAACCTGCCACCAGGCTGGGACGTGACGCTGTATTACAACGACGCCTTGCTGGCCTTTCAGGCCTCGCGCGCGGACGGGCTGTATGCGTTTGATGACCTGCCACTGTCTTTTGGCAGCAATGAATTTTTACTGGTGTTCAACGGACCGCTGGGTCAGATGCGCACCGAGCGCAAAAGCTTTTTGCTGGACCAGTCGGTCATCAAACCGGGGGAGTTTTTTTATTCCCTGACCCAGCACCATGCTGACAATGGCGGTGTGCGCAGCATTGCCATGTTCGACATCGGAGTGACCAAGGCGCTCGCTGCCACCGTCGGCTTTATTCGTCTGCCGCGTCCGGTGGCGGACCAGGATCGCACGCAGGAGCGCGGCTATGTCCAGATGGGACTGCGCGGCTACTGGGATTGGGCCATCCTGACGTCGCAGCTGACCTTGTCCCAAAGCGGCGGCCTGCTGGCCGAGCTGGGCCTTAAAACCCGGCTCGGCAACTATGCCGTCGATTTGCTGCATACCCAGGTTCAGGGCGGCTTTGACAGCGATGTCTTCAGCGCCAGTGGCGACCCCGTCAGAATGCGCGACAAGCTGCGGGTGGTGGGTACGCTGGCGCCAGCCAGTCTGCCCCGGATGCCGCTGGCCGTTGAAATCCAGCGTGAGGTACTGAAATCGGGGGCAACCAGCGACATGGTCTCGGGCCGGTTGTCAATGATGCTGGCGGGCACTTCGGTGACCAATGCGCTGAGCTGGCTACGTTCGGGCGCAGACGCCAGCACCTACGGCAGCCTGCAATTGAGCCGGCGCGTGGCCGACATGGGGCTGACCGGGCAGCTGGGGTACTCGGTCAGTCCGACGCTGGGCTTTGACTCGCTGGCGCTGACGGCTGACCGCAGCCTGGCCAACGGTTACCACATCAGCACGAGTTTGCTGCGCACGTTTTCTGCGGGGACAACGCTGGTGGCTGGCGGGCTGAGCAAGAATTTCGGCAGCTTTGCGCTGGCGGTGAATACCAGCTATTCGAGCCAGCGTGAGCTGGCGCTGGGCCTGCAGCTGTTTGTGGCGCTGGGCCGGGAGCCGCGCACGGGCCAGTGGTTTGCCGAGGCGGTGCCGATGGCGGGAATGGGTGCGGTGTCGGCCCGCGCTTTTGTGGACCGCAACCTCAATGGCATTCGCGATTCTGATGAGGAATTCGTGGTCAACGCAGGCTTCATCCTCAACGGCGGCGGGCGTCACCCGGTTCGTTCGGCCGAGGACGGAACGGCCTTGATTGACAGGCTGACGCCGGGGCACTATGCCGACATTGCGCTGGACCCGGCTACGCTGGAAGACCCGCTGTGGAAACCGCAGACCGAGGGCGTTCGCGTGCTGCCGCGTCCAGGCCGGGTGCAGATGCTGGAGTTCCCGGTGGTATCCACCAGCGAGGTGGACGGCACGGTGTACCTGATCGACAAGACTGGCCGGCGCGGCATTGGCGACGCCGTGGTGGAGCTGGTGGACAGCAAGAACGCCGTGGTGATGAGCACGCCCAGCTCGTCGGATGGTTTTTACCTGCTGCGCCAGGTGATGCCGGGCCGCTATGTGCTGAGGATTTCACCGGAGCAGGTCCACAAGCTGGCGCTGGCGCCCACGCTGGAGCGGCTTGTCAATGTGCTGCCTGATGGTGACTTCATCAGCGGGCAGGACATTGAATTGAAACCGCTGACGCCCTGATGCGCTGCGGGGCCGCGCAGGACGATGGCTGCGCCTCAATGCTGCTCCTGCGCCTCCATGCCCGCCGCCTTGAGCGCGGCCAGCAGCTGCTCAATGTGGGCGCGCCCGCGTGTCTGCAGCACCAGTTTAATCTCGACGTTCTGCGCCGCCAGCATCGTGAAGGCGCGCTGGTGATGCGCTTCCTCGATGTTCGCACCGGCTTCGGCCACGGCGGCGGTGGCCGCCCGGTCGCGGCGCTATTTTTGCCGCCTCTTCCAAGAAGCCTGGGCTTGCGTTATGGTGCAGGCTGGCAAAAATCAAAAAAATCAGTGTGCAGAGGAGGCGGTGTGGTTGAAAAACTGGAGTTGTTTCCATGAGCAAGCGTTCCCTTGTCGAGCATCCGCAGCCCTGGCTGCTGTCCCCTGGCCTGAAAGAAGCGCCGGTGCTGGACCTGATGTGTTCGCAGTTTGTGCTGACCCTGGCGGCGCGCCAGGGTGCCAAGTTCAATGTGCGGCGCGACTTGAACAGCCTGCTGTCGCTGTCGGGCCGCCATCTGGTCTGGCCGGTGCCCGCGCTGCAGCGCCTGCGCGAATTTTTAAACCGCCGCTGCAAAGGCAACGAGTTCTGGCACGAGCACGAAGACCTGAGCGATGCCGACTTTATGGCCCGTCATGGCGTCTGGCGCGGCCCGTATGAAGAAGGCACGCTGTTTTTTTACCTCGACGAACACGCCAAAGACCAGCCCAAAGATTTGCTTTCAGTCCTGAACGCCACCGGCGAGTGGCTGACGCAGGCGCTGAAAAAACAATCCACGCTGGTCGAAAAAAACATCGATTCGCTCGCCAGCCTGTTGCAACTGAACCGCGCCGAACGCGCCCTGCTGCTCTACGGCACGCTGGCGCGCTACCAGCGCGACCTGCGCTCGCTGTTGGTCGAATTTAAAGTCAGCAACGCACCCGAAGCCTACGCGGCCATCGCCGACGTGGCGGGCGTGAAAGCCCCGGAAGTCGCCGAAGCGCTGCGCCCCGGCTCGCGGCTGGAGCGCAT
>CAIYKK010000690.1 GCA_903926695.1 uncultured Burkholderiales bacterium | reverse complement strand
CCGCCGTTTGTGATGTGTCAGGGCCAGCCTGCGGTGGCGCGTTCCATGAATTTTGAAGGCCTGCGCCGCCGGGGTTTTTCGCCCGAGCGCATTTCCGCCGTCAAGGCCATGCACAAAGCGCTGTACCGCGACGGCCTGACGCTGGAGCAGGCCAAGCTGCGCATTGCCGACTTGACCCAGTCCCATCCCGAATCCGCGCCTGACGTGGCGATGATGCTGGCGTTTTTGGCGCAGTCGTCGCCGCAGCGCGGCATCGTCCGCTAGGCCGCCATGTCAGCCGCGCCAGAGGCTCTGCCTTCCCGTGGAGCGGGTCGGCCTGCTTTGCCATTGAGCGATTCAGCCGCGCCCCGCATTGCGATGGTGGCGGGCGAAACGTCGGGCGACCTGCTCGCCAGCCTGCTGCTCGACGGCTTGAAAACCCGCTGGCCAGAGTTGACGGCGGGCGGCATCGGCGGCGCGCAGATGGCCAGCCGGGGTTTTCAAGCCTGGTGGCCGAGCGAAAAACTGGCCGTGCGCGGTTATGTTGAAGTGCTGCGCCACTACCGGGGTATTCTGGCTATCCGCGATCAACTGCAGGCGCGGCTGCTGTCGGGGCCAGATCAGCGTCCCGACGTGTTTATCGGCGTGGACGCGCCCGATTTCAACCTCGATTTAGAAGCGGCACTCAAGGCGCATGGCGTTAAAACCGTGCATTTTGTCTGCCCGTCGATCTGGGCGTGGCGGGCGGATCGCATTGAAAAAATCAAACGCAGCGCCGATCATGTGCTGTGCATTTTCCCGTTTGAACCGGCCTTGCTGGCGGCGCACGGCATTGCCGCGACCTACGTCGGCCATCCGCTCGCCGCCGTGATTCCGATGCAGCCGGATCGCCAAGCCGCCCGGCGCAAGCTCGGCCTGCGCGATGAAGACACGGTGATTGCCATTTTGCCCGGCAGCCGCAAGTCCGAGATTCAGTATCTGGCGAGCCGCTTTTTTCAGGCCGCCGCGCTGGTCAAGCGCGCGCAGCCCGCCGTTAAATTCATCGTGCCCGCCATTCCGGCGCTCCAGAGCCTGATTGAGCGGCTGGCCGATGAAGCTGGGATGCGCGCCGACGTGCAAATCATCACCGGCCAATCGCACGCCGTGCTGGCTGCCTGCGACGTGACGCTGATTGCCAGCGGCACAGCCACGCTGGAGGCGGCTTTATTCAAGCGCCCCATGGTCATTGCCTACAACATGAACTGGCTGTCGTGGCAAATCATGCGGCGCAAGCAGCTCCAGCCCTGGGTCGGTTTGCCGAATATTTTGTGCCGCGATTTTGTCGTGCCCGAGCTGCTGCAGGACGCTGCCACGCCGCAGGCGCTGGCCCAAGCGCTGCTGCAGTGGATGGATGCCAGGACAGCCGCGCCTGACAAAATAGCCGCCGTACAACAACGATTTACCCAGCTGCATCGAGAGTTGCAGCGCGACACCTCTCAATTGGCGACCGATGCAATCCAGAAAATTCTTCAAACCTGAGCAGACTGCCCTGTCCTGGGACGCGCCCGGCTTGATCGCGGGCGTGGACGAGGCCGGACGCGGGCCGCTGGCCGGGCCGGTGGTGGCCGCTGCCGTCATCCTCGACGAACTCAACCCCATCAAAGGGCTGGCCGACTCGAAAAAACTCACCGCGCTGCGCCGCGAACAGCTCTACGACGAGATTCAGGCCAAGGCGCTGTGCTGCTCCATCGCGCTGGCGACGGTGGAAGAAATCGACCGCCTGAACATTTTGCAGGCCACCATGCTGGCCATGAAACGCGCCGTCGAAGGCCTGCGTTTAAAACCGCACAAAGTGCTGGTCGATGGCAACCGCCTGCCGTCCCTGAACATTCTGGCCGAAGCCATCGTCAAGGGCGATGCGTTGGTGCCCGCCATTTCTGCCGCCTCGATTCTGGCCAAGGTGTACCGCGACCGCTGGTGCGCCGACTACCACCTGCAGTTTCCGCAGTACGGTTTTGCCACCCACAAGGGTTATGGCACGGCGGCACATCTGATCGCCTTGAAAGCGCACGGTGCCTGTCCCGAGCACCGTAAATCGTTCGCCCCTGTGGCGCGGGTGCTGCTGTGAGCGGCGGTTTTTCCGTGCCCGTTACCGAGATCAGCTCGCGTGACAATGCCTTCATCAAGGATTTACGCCGCCTGTCGCAGGACAGCACGGCGTACCGCAAGCAGGGCCGGGTCTGGCTCGAAGGCGACCATCTGTGCCGGGCGGCGCTGGCGCGGGGTTTGAAACCCGTCATCGCCGTGTTTGCCGCCTCGTTCTGGCCGCAAGCGCCTGCTGAGTGGACGCAGGTCGCGCAAAAAAACATCGTCATTTCGGATGCGCTGCTGCCCGAAATCAGCGGCCTGGAGTCGCCAGCGCGCATGGGTTTTGTGCTGGAACTGCCCGCTGCGCCCGCGTTGCAGCCCGGCGCCGCCTCGGTGATTTTGGACCGGGTGCAGGACGCGGGCAATGTCGGCTCGATTTTGCGCAGCGCGGCGGCCTTTGGTTTTGGCCAGATCATTGCGCTCAAGGGCACGGCGGCGCTGTGGTCGCCCAAGGT
>CAIYKK010000689.1 GCA_903926695.1 uncultured Burkholderiales bacterium | reverse complement strand
GGGCAGCGCCTGCTGCGCTACGACCTGCAAGTCCATCCCGCGCCGGTGCAACTGCGCGACACGGTCGATATGTACGGCAACACACGCACGTACTTTTCGCTGCAAGCTGCCCATCTGCGGCTCACCGTGGTGGCCGACAGCGTGGTCGCCACGTCGCCCGCCCAGCCGCTGCCTTCGGCGGGCGCGGGCATGTCGTGGGAGCGGGTGCGCGACCAGTTCCGCTACCAGGCGGGCGCGCCCTACGACAGCGCTTCGGAATTTTTGTTCGCCTCGCCCTACATTCCGCGCGACGACGCTTTTGCCGAATTTGCCCGCTCCAGCTTTGCGCCGGGCCGCCCGCTGCTGGAAGCTGCGCACGACCTGATGAGCCACATCCACACCAGCCTGACCTACGAAACGGCCAGCACCCAGGTCAACACGCCCGCGCTCGACGCGCTGCGCCAGGGCAAAGGCGTGTGCCAGGATTTTGCGCACATCATGGTGGCCTGCTGCCGTTCGCTGGGCCTGCCTGCGCGCTACGTCAGCGGCTACATGCTGACCAACCCGCCACCCGGCCAGCCGCGCCTGATAGGCTGCGACGCCTCGCATGCCTGGGCCTCGGTGTATTTCCCCGCGCTGCGCCAGTGGATAGACTTTGACCCGACCAACAACCGCACGCCCGGCGAAGACTACGTGACGCTGGCCACGGGCCGCGACTTTTTAGACGTGTCGCCCATGCGCGGCGTGATTCGCGGCGGCGCCCAGCATATTTTGCAAGTGGCCGTGACGGTGGCACCGCTGGACGAAGCCGAGCTGCACGCTGGTGATGAAACGCCCGCCAGTTAACCCAATCGACTCAGAAAACAACCAAGCCCTTTAAAATAGCGACTTGCACACAGCCTCATCCTTGACTCTCTGCACCCTCGAACACCCGCCAACATGCTAGATCGCCGCCGCGCACTCTCCAGCTGGATCGCCATTTTGGCCGTCCTGCTGAACGCGTTGATGCCGACGGTGTCCGTGGCGCTCGAAAACGCACGCAGCCCGCTGGCAGCGCCGAGCAGCGCCTGGACAGAAGTTTGCGCCGCCCAAGGGTCAACCTGGGTTCGCCTGGCCGCCGACGGCAGCCTGATTGAACAAACCAGCCAACGCCCTGCCGACGCGCCCGCCTCGCTTCATGTTGAGCATTGCCCTTATTGCCTGACGCACGCCGCCTCGTTCGGTCTGCCGCCTGTGCCCGCTTGGGCCTTGCCGGTGTGGCCGCTCACGGCCAGTCTTTTGCCGTACAGCGCGCCCCTCGCACAGCCCCCTGTTGCGTGGCTGGCTCCGGCTGCACGCGCCCCACCTCCACACGTCTGACCTCGACCTGTTAATTCATTAACCCGTTAAGTCAAGCCCTGCGCGCCCATCGAGGTAGCCAGGCTTGTGGAGATATTGCCATGAACACTTTTGTCACCCCTCGGTCTGAACACGCACTGTTTCAGCGCGAAACCCTTTCGTACATCGACCTGCAATCGCTGTGGCGGCTGGAGTCTGGCGCTCTGCGCCTGGACAGCCAAGCCGCTGACGGCGGCAGCGACTTTGTGCGCCTGGCCCTGCCTGGCGATTTGCTCGGCGTCGAAAGCCTCGCCGGTGTCACCGACCATTTGACGGTGCGCGCCATCACCCCAGCGCGGCTGCGTCCGGTCGATTTGGTGGACACCACGCACCTGACGCAACTGCTGATGGAGACCATCTCGAAAGTGCATCAACGCTGCCGCGAAATGGCCAGCCTGCGCACGGGCTCGACCACAGTGCGTATCCAGCGCCTGCTACAAATGCTCTCGGGCGGGGGCACCAGCGCCAGCGCCAGCCACACCAGTGAATCCACCCGCTGCGCCCTGCCCACCCTGAGCGACATGGCCACCATCGTCAACGCCGCGCCCGAAACCGTCTGCCGCGTTCTGGCCAGCCTGCGCGAACTCGATTTTCTGCAAGAGCGCAGCCCCAAAAGCGCCAAACACCACCGCCTCGAAGTGCGCGAACACCGGGTCAAACCCGGCATCCCAGCGCGTGTACCCGCACTGCGAACCCGCATGGTCCACCCTTGAATCGGGCGGCGGCGCGCCTGACTAAAATCGGCCTTCTTCCTCTATTTACCCGAAAGAACGCCGATGACCACGCCCGCCCCCAACGTCTATGACCAGCTCGCCGCCTTGGGCGTCGCCCTGCCCGCCGTGGCCATCCCCGCCGCCGCGTATTTGCCGTTTGTGCAGACCGGCAATCTGGTGTTTCTGAGCGGCCACATCGCCAAACGCGACGGCCAGGTCATCGTCGGCCAGCTCGGCAAAAACCTGACCACCGAAGAAGGCAAAGCTGCCGCCCGCCTGATCGCCATCGACCTCATGGGCACGCTGCAAGCCGCCGTCGGCGACCTGAACCGCGTCAAGCGCATCGTCAAAGTGATGAGCCTGGTGAACTCCACCGCCGACTTCACCGAGCAGCATTTGGTCACCAACGGCTGCAGCGAGCTGCTCGGCCAGGTGTTCGGCGACGCGGGCAAACACGCCCGCAGCGCGTTCGGCGTGGCACAGATTCCGCTGGGCGCTTGTGTGGAGATTGAGTTGATTGCCGAGGTGGAATAAAGGGGCGAACAGTTTCCATTTGAGTTGCTCCATCTTGCGCGGAAAACCCGTCCTTCAGGACGGGGATGCAGGGCGCGAACGCCGTGCAAGCACCATCGCAGGCACTTCAGCAGGTTTTGAAAGACCTGGAACGCGCCCACAAAAATTTCTTCGAAAAACTCGCCGCCTTCCCGAAGTTCAAGATGACCCTGCTGCGGCCACGTCGCCAAGGCAAGCCGGAAAACGCAAGCTCAATTCGAGTGCGTCGATTGCGGCTACAAAAACAACGCCGACGTGGTCGGTGCAATGAATATATTGGCGCTGGGATACCGCGTTGCAGCCTGTGGAGAAGACGGCTCTGGCCTTGCGCGAAACCGCAAGACGAAACCAGTCTCAATGAAACAGGAACCCACCGAAGCGGCTGGATGCGAGGCAACTCAAGGCTCGCTACGGCACGCAGGCGCAATGCCATGCGGCGCTGGTGGCCTCGCGCTGGCCGACGGGCTTTGTCTGCCCGCACTGTGCCAGCACGCGCCACTGCACGTTTGAGCGCAAGGGCTTGCAGTATTGGCGGCACACGGCCTGCGGCAAGCAAACTACGTTGACATCCTCCCCCGCCTGAAGGCGGGGGATTCCTACGGCGCTAGACATGAGTTGCCTCTTGCCTGGTCGCTTCGGTGGGTTCCTGCTTCGCTGAGGCTGGTTTCGCCCTGCGCTTG
>CAIYKK010000688.1 GCA_903926695.1 uncultured Burkholderiales bacterium | reverse complement strand
TGCTGTGGATGCTGCGCCTGTTCAAGCGCCGTCTGCAGGGCTTTACCGGCGACTGCCTGGGCGCGACGCAGCAGGTGTGCGAAATCGCCTTTTACCTCGGGCTGGCCGTCAGCCTGTGATGAAACTCTGGCTGGTTCGCCACGCGCAGCCGCTGATTGAACCCGGCCTGTGCTACGGGCGGCTCGACGTGGCCGCCGATGCCGACGCCACCGCCGACTGCGCCCGCCGCCTGGCGCTTGAATTGCCCGCCGGGATTGACGTTATCGCGTCTCCGCTGCAGCGCTGCGCGCAACTGGCCCACGCATTGCAGCCGCTGCGGCCCGATTTGCGCTTTCAAACCGACGCGAGGCTGCAGGAAATGGATTTTGGCCGCTGGGAAGGCCACGCCTGGCACACCATAGCCCCCGCCGAGCTGCAGGCGTGGACCGATGATTTTGCGCATTACGCCGTGGGCGGCACGGGCGAAAACGTCGCGGCCTTCATGGCCCGCGTCGGCGCGGCGTTTGATGCGGTCAATGCGGCCCCAACCCGCGCCGCGCTCTGGATCACCCACGCGGGCGTGATCCGCGCCACCGGGCTGCTGGCGCAAGGCATTCGCCAGATTGAACGCGCCGATCAATGGCCGCTGCACGCGCCGAACTATGGACAATGGCAAACACAACGCAAGAGGCAACCTGATGGGAATCAATTTTGACGGTCAGCTGGTGGTGGCGATTTCTTCGCGTGCCCTGTTTGATTTTGAAGAAGAAAACCAGGTGTTTGAAACCGGCTCCGCCCAAGACACCCAGCCCGGCGCGCCGCCAAGCGCCCGCAAAGACGCCGCCTACATGAAACTGCAGCTTGAACGCCTGGACGTTCCGGCCCGGCCCGGCGTGGCGTTTTCGCTGGTCAAAAAGCTGCTCGCTTTCAACGACGCGCCCGAAAGTCTGGGCGAAGCGGCCAGCCCCGCCGTGCCGCGCAAGCGCGTCGAAGTGGTGATTTTGTCGCGCAACGATCCGGTGTCGGGCATGCGCGTCTTCCGCTCGGCCCAGCATTACGGGTTGGCGATTCAGCGCGGCACTTTCAACCGGGGCGCGCCGCCGTGGCGCTATTTAAAACCGCTGCACGCCAATTTGTTTTTATCGACCCACCTGAGCGACGTGCGCGCCGCGCTCGAAGCGGGCGTGCCCGCCGCGCAGGTCTATCCCAACTCGGTGCGCGCCAGCGACGCGCATCCGAACGAGGTGCGCATTGCCTTTGACGGCGACGCCGTGCTGTTTTCCGACGAGGCCGAAGCCGTTTACCAAGCGCAAGGGCTGTCAGCGTTTCAGGCCCACGAGCGCGACAAGGCGGCGCAGCCGCTGCTGGCCGGGCCGTTCAAGCCGCTGTTAGAGGCGCTGCAGCGGCTGCAGCAGGCGGGCACCTCGCGCATGAGTCTGCGCACCGCGCTGGTCACGGCCCGCAGCGCCCCGGCGCACGAGCGCGCCATCCGCACGCTGATGAACTGGAACATCGAAGTCGATGAAGCCATGTTTCTGGGCGGGCTGGACAAAGGCGAATTCCTACGCGAGTTCGAGCCGGATTTTTTCTTTGACGACCAGACCGGCCACGTCAACTCCGCCGCGCTGCATGTGCCTGCGGGCCATGTGGTCAGCGGCATTTCCAACCCGGTTCTTTGAATTTTTTGAAAAAGGATCACCGCATGAACCTGCTCACGCCCCTTGCCGACAAACTGCGCGGCTTTCAGCATTTCAGCGCCCGCGCCTGGGCGCTGTCAGCGCCTTATTTCGGCTCCGAAGACAAATGGAAGGCGCGCGGCCTCCTCGCGGCCATCGTGGCGCTGAATCTGGCCGCCGTGTATATGCTGGTGCTGCTCAACGACTGGAACCGGGTGTTTTACGACGCGCTGCAAAACAAAGACGCGGCGGTGTTCTGGACGCAACTCGGGCGCTTCACCTATCTGGCGTTTGCGTTCATCATCATCGCGGTGTACCGGTTTTACTTGACGCAGCTGCTCGAAGTGCGCTGGCGCGCCTGGATGACCACGCATTATCTGCAGCGCTGGCTGAACGGGCAGGCGTTTTACAAACTGGAGCTGGCGCGCTTTACCGGCGACGAGGCAAGCGGCAAAAAAAGCACCGC
>CAIYKK010000687.1 GCA_903926695.1 uncultured Burkholderiales bacterium | reverse complement strand
GGCTCTTCCAGCGTCTTGAGCATGGCGTTGAAGGCCGTGTTCGTCAGCATGTGAACTTCGTCAATCATGAAGACTTTAAAGCGCCCGACGACCGGCTTGTAAACCGCCTGCTCCAGTAGCGATTGCACTTCATCAACACCTCGGTTTGAGGCCGCGTCCAGCTCGGTGTAATCGACAAAACGCCCGCTGTCGATGTCGCGGCAGGCGTCGCACACGCCGCAGGGTTCGGCGGTGATGCCGCCCTGCCCGTCCAAACCGGTGCAGTTGAGCGACTTGGCCAGAATGCGCGACACGGTGGTTTTGCCCACGCCCCGCGTGCCGGTGAATAAATAAGCGTGGTGCAGCCGCCCAGTGCCCAGCGCGTTGCCCAGCGCCTGCACGACATGCGACTGCCCCACCATTTCCGAGAAATTGCGGGGACGGTATTTGCGGGCAAGGACAAGATAAGACATGCGGGGATTCTAGTCAGCGCGTCAAGCTGTCGTGCAGCGCCACCAACGCCTGCGTCAGCTTGTGGCCGGGATCGAGGTAAATCATCGGCAGCGACTGCTGATGCGACTCCCGAATCTTGACGGACGAGGGCAAATACGGCGTCAGCACCGGCAAGCCTTCGGCAATCAATTCGTTGACGATTCGCTGGGGCAAATTGGCCCGTGGCTGGAACTGGTTCACCACAATGCCTTCGACGGCCAGATCGGCGTTGTGGTCGGCCTGAATTTCCTGCACGTTTTCCAGTAGCGTGTAGAGCGCCTTGCGCGAAAAATCGTCGCAGTCAAACGGAATCAGGCAGCTGCGCGCCCCAATCAGCGCCGAGCGGGTGTAGAAGTTCAGCGCGGGCGGCGTGTCGATATAAATGCGGTCGTAGTCGCTGGCGAGCTGCTGCAGGGCTTCGCGCAGTTTGAGGATTTTGTGGCGCGATTCGAGCTTGGCCTGCAGCTCGTCGAGCGCCGGGCTTGACAGCATCACGTCTAACCGTTCGTGCGGTGTGGCCACAATAAATTCGGTGGGCGAAACCTTGCGCAGGCTGTAGCTCAGGGTGTTTTCAAAAAAACCGGCCACGTTGGGCTGGCCGTCGGCCAGGGTGCCGCCCATGAGATAAGCGCTGGAATTGCCCTGCTGGTCCAGATCAATGACGAGGGTGCGCAACCCCCGGCTGGCGCTGATGGCGGCGAGGTTGCAGGTGATGGTGGATTTTCCCACCCCTCCTTTTTGGTTAAAAACGACGCGGGGCATGGGGCTATTTCCTGGTTCTGGAAGAGGATTGAAGCTTCCGATTGTGCCCGCACCGGCGCAGGCTGGCGCTTAACGGCCCAGCGTGTCGGCCCAGATATTCGCGGCCCAAGCCATTGCGTAGCGCCCTTCGAGTTCGCTGGCCGCGCCGGACAAGCCGCCCGACCCCGGCACCGTGAGCATGGTTTTTTTGGCCGCATCGTAGCGATGCACGCTGGCCACATGCACCGCTTCGGTGCTGCTCACAAAGCTGTAGCAGACGTTGTTGTAAATCGGCTGCTCGTTGGGCGGCTGGCCGGTCAGCAGCGCCACAACCGCCGCCGCGCAGGTTTTGCCGTGCTGATTCGCCATGTGGCCGGACTTGGGCATGGCGGGCGCGATTTGCACCGCGTCGCCCAGCACATGGATGTTTTTGGCCACCGTCGATTCAAAGGTCAAAAAATCCACCTCGCACCAGCGCCGGTCCATGTTGGCCAGCCCCGTTGTGACGGCAATCTCGCCCGCCCGGTTGTCGGGAATCACGTTGAGCACATCGGCTTTCACGTCGTCGTGGAATTCAAACTTGAGCGTGCCGGTGGCCGCGTCCACATCAACCGCTTTGTGCGCCGGGCGGTATTCGACGATGTTTTTGTAGCGCTCGGCCCAGGCTTTTTTGAACAGCGCGGCTTTGGAAGTCACATCCTCGTTGGCCTCGAGGATCAGCACCTTGCTGCGCGGCTTGAACTGGCTGAAATAGTGCGCGACCTGGCAGGCGCGCTCATACGGGCCGGGCGGGCAGCGGTACGGCGCCAGCGGAATCGACAGCGCATACACGCCGCCATCGGGCATGGCTTCGAGCTGGCGGCGCAGCGCCACGGTTTGCGCTCCGGCCTTCCAGGCGTGCAGCACTTTGGCTTGCGCGGCTTCGCTGGCCATGCCGGGCAGATTGCTCCAGACGAAATCCACGCCGGGCGACAAGATCAGGCGGTCATAGGCCAGCTCGCCGCCTTGGGCCAGCAACACGCGGCGGCGCTCGGGGTCGATGCGCGTCACGCGGTCCTGCACCAGCCGCACGCCGTGATATTTGGCCAGCGGAGCGAAAGACTGGGTGATGTCGGCCATCGCCCTGCTGCCGCCCACGACCAGATTGGACATCGGGCAGGAAATAAAACTGGCGTTCGGTTCGATCAGCGTCACCTCAATGCCGTAGTCCGACCACATGCGCACGTATTTGGCCGCCGTCGCGCCGCCATAGCCGCCGCCCACGACCACAACCTTGGGCGCGCTGGCACCGCTGCGGCCCGCGCAGGCCGACACCAGACCGAGCACACCCGCCGCGCTGGCGCCCCGCACAAATTGACGACGTTGCATGATGGTGCCCGGTTATTTTTTCTGGGTCGAAAAGTAGGCCACCACCGCCGTCAACTGCGTATCAGAATAGCCCTGACTGATCTGCTTCATGACCGTCGCGGGCCGCGTTCCAGCTTTGAAGGCTTGCAGTTTCTGGATCAATTCATCGCGGCTGACACCCGCCAGAGAAACCTGGCCAGACTGTCCGCTGTGGCAGCCCACGCAGGTTGCCGCCATGCTACGCGCCTGTGCATCGAGCGCTTGGGCCTGCGCCCCGCTTGACACAGCCAGCAGCGCGCCAGCCAGCAACAAATAACACTTCATGACTTATCCTTTGCGAAAAATCAACATCCGAAAGTCTTATAGCAGACGCGCCGTGCGCCGCCGCGCCCGCCGCTGAAAAAATAAAAATTGCCCAGCGCCCGACAAGCCAAACTCCGCAGCGCGCATAAATCTGGATTTGCGTTCAAAGAACCCGCCCAATCCCCCTATAATCAGCCCCGACGAGCCTTCCCGCATGGTGAAGCGGCCAACCGGGTCAGGTGGGGAACCAAGCAGCCCTAACTGTAGAGCCAGTGCCGGGGTCAAGGCTCGTCACCTTATTCAACAAAAATTAACTGCAACGCTGGCAGCTGCAGCTTCAAAAAAGACCAGTTCCGGCATACCTTAGGGCCGCAACAATGAGTCTTTCTTCTCCTCTCACAAAGCGTCTTGCCATCGGTGCTGTCGTGCTGGCAGCAGCAGGCGGCACAGGTGTCGTGCTGATGAAAAAGTCCGCCGCTCCCGTAGCCAAGAAGCCCTCTGCGTCAGTGGCTCATGTGGCCGCCGCGTCGGCCTCGGCCAGCTCGCGGCCAGCCAGCGCCCCAAACGCCACCATTCTTCCTCCCGTGCCGCTCGATGTCACGGCGCTCACCAACAAGGCAGGCGGCAAACAATCGCTCAAGCGCCGGTTTCCTTTTGTGGGCGGCACCGATCCGCGCGTGGCCGCACGCATCAACAACCAGCTTTTTATTGAAACCTTCGAGGTGCTCGCACCCGCACACGCCAGCGACGGCCTGGGCGAAGTCACCGCCGAGACGTGGCAAAACCGCCCCGAGATCGACTACAAGGTCCAGCGCAACGACGGACGCATTTTCTCGGTCGTTCTGGCCACGGAGGGCTGCGGTGCCTATTGCGAAAGCTACAACGTCTCGTATGCGTTCGATGCCCGAAGCGGGCGCACGCTGGGCGCTGAAGACCTTCTGACCCCCGAAGGCCAGGCAGCGCTGACCAAAGAAGTCAAAACCGCCAATCTCGCGGCCATCCAGGCAGAAATCACCCGGCTCAAAACCGAAAAGCCCAAAGCAACCGGCACCAAGCAGCAGACAGACGCCGAAGAGCGCGCCATCGCCCTGCGCATGTACGAAGAATGCGCCCTGCAGCGCAAGGCGCCGGACTTCATCAACGCCCTGCAAAAGATGCAGATTCAGCCGCAAACCGTGGTTTTTTCCGTGGAGCGCTGCAGCAATCACGCCTTGAGTGCGCTCGACCATGTGGGCGACTTCAGTTTTCGCGTGGCGGTCGATAAACTCACGCCCTGGCTGAACGACTATGGCCACCACCTGCTGCTGGGCAAAGCTGCCAACTTTGCCATGCCCACCTCGGCGTGGGGCCAAGTGCTGCGCGGCCAGCTGGACGGCAAGCTGCCGGTCACCGTGCGTGTCGGCACGCCGAACGCCGACGGCTCGGTCAGCGGCGTATATTTTTATGACCGCTTTCGCAAGCCGCTTGAACTCTCGGGCACGCTCAAGGACCACACGCTGACGCTGGCCGAAACCCAAAGCAAAGACAAGCAGCCGCCGCGTATGGTGTTGATCCCGCAAGGCGCGGGACTGCAAGGCACCTGGGAAGGCGCCACCAAGATGGAGCTGACGCTCGAACCCTGAGTCTGCTACGGGCTGACTTCCTCGATGGCCAGCGTGGTTTGCAGCGCATGCTCAGCAATCTGCGCCGTCATCAAGGCCAGCGAAGCGAGCGGATAGGTGCCGCTGATCACGCCCTTATACGCAATTTCAGCGGCCACCGCATCCCGGCCCAGCCCCTCGACGGCGGCCGTGATGCAGCCTTCCAGACTGTCCAGGCCGTAATCGCCAAAAAGCTCCTCGCCTTCGTAGGTGACCAGATATTCATACTGGTCTTGTTCAACGGGGTCGATGTGGAAACGAACGATCATGGTCAATGTCTTTTCTTCAAGAGTTCGGTAAAAAATGGTGAATCCGTAGCTGGCCCGATGCCACCGCGCCAGACGCAATGCCGGTCAAATGCTGGTGATGGGTAAAGACCAGCACCTGCGCCTGGCCCGCGAACTTTTCCAGCGCGCGGAACATGTTCGCGGCGCGCTCGTCGTCGGCGGTCATGAACACGTCATCGAGCACCAGCGGCATCATGCGCTCGGGCTGGCGCTGTACCTGCAGTGCGGCCAGCCGCAGCGACAAATAAAGCTGGTCCGCCGTACCTTCGCTCAGGGCGGCAATTTCCATCGGTTTTCCCTGTGCGGGCTGGGCCAGCAGCAGCGGCGTGGCGCTGTCGGCATCGACCTGCAGGCGCGCAAAACGCCCGCCGGTCATCAGGCGGAAATACTCGCTGGCCAGTTCCACCACCGGGCCTTGCGCCTTTTCGCGATGGCGGCGCAGGGCTTCGGCCAGCAAGGCTTCGGCCAGTTTTAATTGCGCCCAAGGCCGCACCCCGGCGCGGTAGCGGGCAATGGCGTCTTCCATCGCTTCGCGGGCCTGCGCGGCTTGATCGGACGTGTCGATTTTTTCCAGCGCGGCGCGGGCGGTCTGCTCGGCGTCGATGGCGGTTTTTTCGTCCGCTTCGAGCTGCTGGCTGCCTGAGTCGCAGGCTTCTTTTTCAGCGTCGATGGCCAGGCTGTCCAGACCGGCCAGTTCAGCGCGCAGGGCGGTCGCGTCTTTGCGCGAGGTTTTGGTGAGCTGATCGTTCAATTCCAGCAGTCGCGCCGACACCTCGCGGCGGCGTTCGGAGCGGGTTTCGGCTTCGGGCAGCGCGTCGGCGTGTTCGACGACGGCCTGTATCGCCAGCCGCGCCAGCGTCTGCGCGGTGCTTTCGAGTTCGGACTGTGCGCGCTGCTGGCGCTTGAATTCTTCGGCCTGGCTGCGCTCTGCGGCGGCTTTTAATTGCACGGCCTCACGGGTCTGCGCCAGCCGCAAGGCCAGCGCGTCCAGCCAGGCTTGGCGGTGGTCCCACACCGGCTCTTGCACCAATTGGCCCAGCGCGCTGGCGGCGCTGATGGCGGCTTTTTCGCCGTCTTGCAGTGCGCGAACCTGCTGCAGATGCTCAACATGGCGCTGGTAATCCAGCACCCAGCGCTGCAACTCGGCCAGCCGCGCTTTCAAAGTCTCGGCGGCGGCGCCCTGCCCCAGATACAGCGGGCGGGATTTTTCGTCCAGCGCGTGCTGACACCCTTGGAGCAGTTGCGCCAGCCGGGCCACGCTGGCCTGGCTTTCCTCGATGTCCTGCGCCAAAGCGGCCATTTCGCTGGCCCGCTGTGCGATGGCGGCCTGCTGCGCCAGCAAGCGGCGGTCGGCTTCGGCAGCCAGCGCGATCAAGGCGGGTAAAGGCGCGCTGTCTGGCGGGGCCAGCCCCAGCGCGGTCAAGGCGGCCAGCAGGCTGGCGCTGGCGGCGCTGATGTGCCGGGCCAGCGCGGCGTGGCTCTGCGCCGCGTCGATCAGCCGCTCGTGGCGCTCTAGCGCGCTCTGGCGCAGCGCCTGCCACTCGCGCACCACAGCGGCAGTTCCGGCGGGAATTCCCAGCCGCGCCAGCGTTTCCTGCCAGGCGGCATCGAGCGCGGCCAGCGCGTCAGCCTGCCGGACCTGCAACCGCCGAAGTTCGGCCAGCGCCTGCGTCATGTCGGCGATGCGCTGCTCGCACTCGGCGACTTCAGCGGCCCGCGTCGCGCCTTCGCGCAGCAAATCGGCCTGCCGGTCAGCTTCTTCCTGCTGGCGCTCGAAGGCGCGGGGCGCGCCGCTGGCCAAGGCTTCAGCGCCCGGCGGCAAATCCATCAGCGCGCCGCGAATCGCCCGCCAGCTCGCATCACGCACGGCGCGGGCGTGGCGCAAGGTCGCGGCGGTCACGACTTCGCCAACGGCTGACAGGCTTTTGTGGCGGCGCTGCTGTTCGGCCAGATCAGCTTGCAGCTTGCTCAAGTCGCTCTGGCTCAATGCCGATTGCTGCTGCAGATCGCGGCGCTCATGTTCGTGCGCGTCCATTTCCGCCGGGGCGAGCCAGCGCGATGCCGTCAGCGCCTCGACCGAAGCCAGCCCCAGATCAGCCAGATCGCGCTCTAGCCTGCGCTGCCCGGCGCTCACGGCAGCGTCCAAATCGGCCAGCCGCTGGGGCGCGTCGCCCAGAGGTTGCGCTTGGGCCAGCGCCATAACCAGCGCTTGCTGCAGCGCCAGCGCGGGCGTTTCCACCGCCTCGCGCTGGTGCAGGGCGAGCTTGCGTTCGCAGGCGCTCAAGTGCTCCTGCGCGTGGGCCAGCTCCTGCCGCAAGCTTTTCAGCGCATCGAGCAGCCGCGTCAGTTCGGCCTGATCCGCCGCCGACGGTGCGAGCCGGAAAAATTCTTCCAGCGTTTGAACGCTGCCGCCCGGCCCGGCGATTTGCGCGGCCTGCAGCATCAATTGGGCGGCTTCGGACTCGGCGGCGGTTTGCAGACGGATGCGTTCGCCCTGCCCGCGCCGCACCAGCGCCAAATCGGCGGCGAGTCGGTCGATGGCGTCCGCGTGCGCCAGCAGCAGCGGCTCGATGCGCAGCGCCTGCAAATCGGCCTCGCACTGCGCCAGCGCGGCCTGGACTTCAAGCAGCGCGCCTTGCGCCTGAGCTTGCTGCTGCAGCGCGGCGAGGCGCTGTTCGCGGGCGTCTTCGGGCAAAGCGGTGTGATCCTGCACGCTGGCCCATTCGCTTTCCTTGAGCGCCAGCGAGTGCAGCAGCGGCTCGACGGCGCGCAGTTCCGCCAGCTCTGCCAGCCGTCCGCGCCGCCCGGCCAGCTCTGCCCTGACAGCGGCCAGATGGCTGCGGGCGGCTTCATGCGCTTGCTTCAAGGTTTTCCACTGGTCGGGCTTGACGATGGCGAGTTTGTAGCGGTGTTTGGCCTCGTCGAGCTGACGCGCCGCTTCGTTGAGAATCGGCACCTTGCTGCGCAAGTTGAAATATTTTTTGGCATCGTCATCCAGGGTTTTCAGCATCTGCTTAATGCCCGCCGAGCCTGTGCTGGCTTCAAACAGCGCCGCGCCCAATTCGCCCTCGCCCTGCATCAAGAGCTGGCCGCCCTTGCGCAAATGGGCCGAATTGAGTCCGTACATGGTTTCAAACTGCTCGCGCGCCACGCCGCCGGTCAGCGCCAGCAGCACCTCGGGCGACACGGACGCGCCCGCCAGCGGCGCGCCGGTCGCCGGGTCGGCGCAGGTCAGCGTGTCGTGATTGCCCTTGCGCCGAAACAAACCGACAGCGCGCCCGGCCACGTCTTCAAAGCAGCCCGCCACGCGCATATTTTTAAACTCGTGGACAAAATCGTCTTTGCTGCGCATCGGAATGCCGTAGCGCAAATCCGTAATCGCCCTCAGCGCGGACGACTTGCCCGCCTCGTTCGGCCCGTAAATCACATGCAAATTAGCCGGGCCGGAAAAATCCAGCTCCGTGTCCGTAAACGGACCGAAGGCTTTTAAAAACAGGGTGCGGAGTTTCATGATGCGGCTTTTTCTTCGGGGACGTTCAAACGGGCCAACAACGTGGCTTCGGCGTCTTGGAGCAGCGCCAGCAGCGCCGGGCCGTCATTAAGCTGGGGAATGTCGCCATCGGACGGCCCGTGCGCCAGCGCGGCCTGCACATCGGCGGGCAGCTTGCCGAGCACGTCTTTCAGCGTCTCGCGGCAGAATTTTTCCAGCCCCGCACCGTCGCCGGACAGCTCATCAACCCAGCGCACCAGTTCGCCGAGCGCGTCGCTGCCCTGCCCGATGCGCTCGCGGTCCAGCGGCGAGCGCAGGTTCAGCTTGACTTGTTCGATCCAGATTTCGGCACCTGAAAACTCCTGCGCCGCCGCCTGCACCGCCGCTGCCAGCGTGCCGGGCTGGCTGGCTTCTAGCGCGTGCAGCGGCGTTTGCCCCGTCAGCACAACGCGCATGGCGTGCAGCGCCTCGCCCGCGTCGGCCACGGCCACGGCGGACTGCAGCGCTTGCGCGACCTGCCGGGGCACATCCTCAAGCTGCTGAATCGGCTGCAAATCCACCACGACTTGATGCCAGCGCACTACGTCCAGCGGCACAAAACGCGCCGTGATGGCCCCGCCGTCCGCCGTTACCAGCTCGCAGCCCTTGGGGCCGGTTTCGCGTGCATGGCGGCCCTGAAGATTACCGGGAAACACCACTCTAGGCACTTCGCACACGACCTGTCGGGCGTGAATGTGACCCAGCGCCCAATAGTCGTAGCCTTTGGATTTGAGGGTGGCGAGCGTTGTCGGCGCGTAAGTGTCATGGCCTTCCATCCCCGTCAAGCTCGTGTGCAGCAAACCGATGTTGAAGCAGCCCGGCACCGCCGCCGGGTAGCTTGGAACAAGGTCTTCAGACACTTCCCGATTGGGAAAGCTGTGGCCGTGAATGGCGACGCCCAGCGCCGCTAAATGCACGGTTTCAGCGGTGCGGCTGGAAAACACTTTCACGTTCTCGGGCCAGGGGATTTGCCGAGTCATGTGGCTCTGCGCATCGTGGTTTCCCTGCACGATGAAAACCAGGATTCCCGCATTTTTCAGCTTCACAAGCTGCGCGTTGACGAATAAACCCGTATGAAAATCCTGCCAATCTCTGTCGTACAAGTCGCCAGCAATCAGCAGGAAATCGACTTTTTCGTCAATCGCCAGCGTCACCAGCCGCTCTAGCGCCCGGCGCGTCGCGCCGCGAAGGCGCTCCAGCGGCGTCCCCTGGTATCGGCTAAGGCCGCGCAACGGGCTATCAATGTGCAAGTCAGCAGCGTGAATGAAGCGCATAGTTTTTTCTCCTTATCTTTTTGAGTTGCCTATCGCAGTGAACTACTTTTCTGAACAATGCCACTTTTATCACTTTCTCTGAGCTGCCTATTCGGCAGTGAACCGAACCGCGAGGTGTCGGAAGATTTGGTGCCTTTTCTAAGCTGCCTATTCGGCAGTGAACCCCCTGCAGGCGCTCGCATTCTCGGGGCGTCATTTCTAAGCTGCCTATTCGG
>CAIYKK010000686.1 GCA_903926695.1 uncultured Burkholderiales bacterium | reverse complement strand
GGGCAAAGAGCTGGGCCAGTGCCAGCGACGCGGCTGGATTGATCCGTGCCTGACGGCCAATATCGACAACACGCTGTCGGCCATGACCGCCGCCGCCGCGTCCTGCGAGCGCATCAAGGGCACGCCGGTGCCGTTTTCGTACACGCTGCTGCTGCACCGCACGGCTTATCTGTATTGCTTTTTGCTGCCCTTTGGCCTGGTCGATACGATTGGTTTTATGACGCCGTTTGTGGTCGCCATCGTGGCCTATACCTTCTTCGGTCTCGACGCACTGGGCGACGAGATCGAAGAGCCGTTCGGCCTGGAAGCCAACGACCTGCCGCTGGACACGCTGTGCCGCGCCATTGAAATCAACCTGCTCGAATCGCTGGGCGAAACGCCGCAGCGCGCCAAGCTGGAGCCGGTCAACTACTGTCTGACCTGACCCCAGCCCGCACCACAGCCACAGCCACAGCCACAGCGCCACGGCGGTTGCCTGGCACGGCTCCTGCGTTGTGAATTGACGGCCAGCAAGACTGGCGGACCAAGTTGTTAGTTTTGTCTGATATCGGTCTTGATTCGTTTTTATATGAGAATGATTCTTATTTATTCTTGTACAATAAAACTGTCATCGTCACTTTTGGGTCAAACACCATGAAAACCTGCTTTGCTTCCGCCCTGCTGGCGACCGCCGTTCTGGCCGCCCAGCCTTCCTTTGCTGCAGAAACGCCGATCGGCAAGCACCAGACCGTCGCCGGGATGGAAATCGGCGCCGTCTATCTGCAGCCGGTGAAGATGGAGCCGGAAGGCATGATGAAAAAGGTCGAAGAGTCCGACATTCACCTCGAAGCCGACATTCACGCGGTGAAGAACAACCCTAACGGTTTCGCTGAAGGCGAATGGATGCCTTACCTGGTGATCAAGTTCGAGGTCAGCAAGGTGGGCAGCAACTTCAAGCTCGCGGGCGATCTGATGCCGATGGTGGCCAGCGACGGCCCGCATTATGGCGAGAACGTCAAACTCGACGGCCCCGGCAAGTACAAGCTGAAATTCACGGTGATGCCGCCCTCGGCCAATCCCCACGCCCATTTCGGTCGCCATGTGGACAAGGAAACCGGCGTCGCGCCCTGGTTCAAGAACTTTGACCTGAACTATGACTTCACCTACGCAGGCACCGGCAAGCGGGGCGGCTACTGAGTCGGCGCAGCATGAGCACGCTACTGTTTTCCCTGCTGCCGCGCCTCGGCTTGGCCAGTTTGCTGCTGGCCCTGGCTGGCAGCGCGCTGGCCGCCGACGACCTGCCCACTTTCAAGCTGGCCTGCAACAACGGCGTGTTCACGCCCAATCCGCTGCAGGTGCCTGCGGGCAAAAAATTCAAGATCGAGATCAGCAACACCGGCACCGAAGCCATCGAGTTCGAGAGCAAGCCGCTGCGCAAGGAAAAGGCGCTGAACCCCGGCGGCAGCTCGTTTGTCGTGGTTTTTCCGCTGGAGCCGGGCTCGTACAGTTTCTTTGACGACTTTCACATGCAGCAGCCGCCCGGCGCCATCGTCGCCAAATAAACCCATTCACCACAACCCCAGCCAGAGCGAGCCGTGATGCAGAACTTCAGCCAGATTCTTTTTGTCATGTGGCGCGAGACCGTCGAGGCCATGCTGGTGGTGGGCATCCTGCACGCCTGGCTGTCGCACCATCCGCAGGGGCG
>CAIYKK010000685.1 GCA_903926695.1 uncultured Burkholderiales bacterium | reverse complement strand
ATTTAAATAACTTTGCAAAAAAGTTTACCAATTAGCATCTTTTTTGTAAAGTAAAATAAACCAATCAAGATGCAAACATGAATCTACAAAATCCAACAAAAAATCAGCACTTTATTTCCCAAGCAGAGCAGCGATTAAATTCCATAAATCCAAATGACGAAAAATAAATCAAAGAATATATGCCTTCAGCTTAAAAGACAGAGAAAATCATTCAATACAATTGAAATCAGAAAATGGTTTTAAAATCGAAAAGACACTTAGTCTTATCGATTTATTTAGTTTTGATATCCTAGAAAGGAATGCCAGACGATACAACTTTGAAAATCTTTTTCAAAAATATGAAGATGACATTAATAAAAACACTCAAAGCTTGATGAACAAGCTATCCACCACCAATTCCAATATAAACACCGAAATAATAAATATATTTTCATCAAAGTTTTTGAACTTCATTCGAAATCCATTTTCAATAAAAAAGATTTTGAATACATTCCCCGCATTGACGAATGTACATCCAACAAATTCAATACATTATGAAAATTTTAAACGTATTATTAACGGCAAAAAACCACAACAAAACCGTCTATGTCAGCACTTAGATATTTCAGAATCTGAATACATAAAATGGCTTCAAATCATATTTCTCTTACTAACGCCACTTGACAGGAATAAACAAAATTTTCTAGAGCAAACAATCAAGGGACTATTTGAAAGTTCAGATTTATTTATCACAATACTAATCTATACATATGATGAGAAAACCTGTCTTTTATCAGATAGAGGTTACAGCACCCCATTACCAGAACCACATATGGCTTTCGACTTTAATTTACAGTCAAACGCTTTTATTCGCTATATATTCAGCGACATCAACTCCTTGATTCCTGAAAATATTTCAAAAGAGCTAGTAAAAAGTTTTAAATCAAAGCCAAAGTTAATTCAAGTTCAAAGACACACAAATGATCTTGATGCACTAAAAAAATACAATAGAAATGTTGTGTATCAGTGCGCTGAAACAGTGTTCAACTCAAGCATTGAATGCCATGGTTTATAGCTCTGCATTCAACCCCGTTAATTTCGCTTGTTGAACTAGCAAAGCTTCGATCCTTCCCGCCAATTATCCTTAATCGGTAATAGCCTGTGCGGCAGTAATCAATTTTCACCGTCAGTCAGCCCTACCCCTGAACATCCGGCACATCAGCGCCGCCATACACCTTGGCAAACGTCAAAATCACCTCCCGGATGATCTTGCGCTGCGGTGCTGGCAGCTTGAGGAAAGCATCGAAGGTTTCGCGCTCCAGGTAACTGACGCCTTCATCCCAGCGTTTGCGGTGCTGCTGCACTGACTGACGCACTGCCTCGCCAAAGCGCAGCACCTCGGGTTCAATTTTCAGGATTTCTGCCAGCACCAGAAGCTTGTCCTGTTCGGGGATCGCTTCACCGCGCAGCCAGCGCGATACGGCCTGAAAGCTCACAGAACGCCCCCAGTAATTGGCATTGAACTGGTTCAGGAGCACGCCCGGACGGGGCTCCAGACCGGCGGCGATCATTGCGGCTTGCAGCCGCTGGGCAAATTCGAGCTTGTTGTTCATGCTCGAAAATTAAATTTTGGTAGCTAAATTACTAAACTTCGTGTTGTACGATTGATTCAATACTTTGTTTAACTATTGGTTGAATGGGGCATGGGCGCCGTTCTTGGGGCGGCATGTTGCCAGCAACACGCCCTATGCCCAAATCCCTGCTCGAACAACTCCCCGAGATCGTCAAACGTGGCCGTGAAGAGGCTGCAAAAATCCTGGAAAGCCTCGAAAACCGCCACCGCGTGACGCTGCAAACCCGCGAGGTGGTGCTTCCCGCGAAAGACAGCGCGGCGCAGGACTGGATCACGCAGCAGGCGCGCACGGTTCAGCGCGAAGTGTTCGCCCCCGGCCAGCGCAGCCTGATTGACAGTCCGCAGCCGATGCTGGGCGAAGCCGCCACCGCCGAAAGCCGGCCCTGGACCAACCGCCTGATTTACGGCGACAACCTGCTGGCGATGGCCGCGCTGCTGGCGGGTGACGAAAACACGCCATCGTTGCGTGGGATGGTTGATCTGATCTATATCGACCCGCCGTTTGACAGCAAGGCCGACTACCGCACCAAGGTCAATTTACCGGGCATGGAACTGGAACAAAAGCCCACGGTGATCGAGCAGTTCGCCTACTCCGACACATGGAGCGATGGCACGGCGTCGTACCTGGCGATGATCACGCCCCGGCTGATCCTGATGCGCGAGCTGCTGGCCGACACCGGCTCGATTTATGTGCATCTGGACTGGCATGTGGGGCATTACGTGAAGATCGTGATGGATGAGGTGTTTGGGAAAGAGGGCTTCAGAAATGAGATAGTTTGGAAAAGACGTACAGGCACCGCCAGCTCAAACAACGAATTTGGCATTCAGACTGACGGACTTTTTTTCTACAGCAAGGGACAAAACTTTACGTTTACCCCGCTATACCGAAAGGAAGTGACACCTCAAGAAATTGCCGAAAAATTTAATCTTGTTGAACCCGATGGGCGGCGATATTGGAGTGGTGATTTAGGAAATCCGGCAGATCGACCAAATCTCAAATACGCCTACAAAGGTTATGAACCGCCGAAAAATGGCTGGGCTGTAAGTTTGGCAGTTATGGAACAGATGAATCGTGACGGGCGACTTATTTTTCCCAAAAGTACCTCGGGACGGATTCGTCGAAAAATGTATCTTAATGACTGGGCAGGCTTTCCAATCCAGAACTTGTGGGACGACATTAATCCTGTCCAGTCACAAGCTTACGAGCGGTTGGACTACGCCACGCAGAAACCTGAAAAACTTCTCGAACGGATCATCCGCGCCTCCTGCCCCGAAGGCGGCCTCGTCGCCGACTTCAACGGCGGCTCCGGCACCACAGCCGCCGTGGCCGAAAAGCTCGGCCGTCGCTGGATCACCACCGACCTCGGCAAGCCCGCCTGCATGATCATGCGCAAGCGCCTGATCGACCAGGACGCCAAGCCTTTCCTTTATCAAGCCATCGGCGACTACCAGGTCGAAGCGGCCAAGGCCACGCTGGGGCGCGATTTCCGCATCGGCGACCTGTCGCAGATCGTGCTGTCGCTCTACGGCGCGTTGCCGCTGCCGCCCGAATACAACGCCCAGCGCAACCTCGGCCAGATTGCCGGTCTGGCCCTGGGCGCGGGCCGCAGCAGCAAGACGCTGGTGCTGGCCGACTCGCCCAACAAGCTGACCGGCACGGCGACGCTGAAAAAGGCCATCGCCCAGCGCGACAGCCTGATGGGCGGCTGGGACCGCGTCGTCGTGCTGGGCTGGAATTTCGAGCCTTCGATTGGCGAGGCCATCACCGCGCTGAACGATTCGCGCCTCGAAGTACTGGTGATTCCGCCCGACCTGATGGACCGGCTGAAGAAAAAAGGCGGCATCGACAAGCTGCGCGGACAGGTGCGGTTTTCGTCGCTGCAGTATTTGACGATTCATCCGGTGACGCGCCAAATCGACGGCGGCCAGGAAACCGTGACCGTCAGGCTGAAAAACTACGTGCTGCTGTCGCCCGAAGCCATCAATCTGGACGACGCTAACCGCCTCAAGCTGCAAGCCGTGATCAACAAAGAGCCGCTGGCGCTGATTGAATACTGGGCCGTGGACCCGGATTACGACGGCAAAGTGTTCCGCTCCGTCTGGCAAGACTATCGGGGCAACACCGCCAACGATGACGACGCGCTGCGCGTGGTGACGCAGGCGGCGGTCACGGTGCCCGTCAAGCCGGGACCGCGCAGGGTTTGTGTCCGGGTGGTGGATGTGTTTGGGTTTGAGGCGGAAGTGGTGGCGACGGTGGAGGCGGTATGAGCGGCAAGGCCAACGACCAACTTGCCCTCTCCACCGCGCTGACGGCCAAAACCCGGCAGCTCTGCATCGGCCTGGAGTCCGGCGCTGCCGATATTCTGGACTTGGTGACACCGACAACCTCCGAGCTGCTGCTGTGGTGGTTCGGCGAAGACCGGGTGCTGGAGCGCAAACAGCAGGGGCTGAATTTTCACCCCGGCCAGAAGCAGGCGATTTTGAACGCCATCGTGGCGCACGAGGTGCTCGGCCAGGATCAGGCGCGCTGGACGCTTCTGGACCTGTACCGCGCCTGCGCGCCCGATGCGCTGCTGGCGGGCACGCGCCTGAACGAGGTGGCGCAGGACAAGCACGCGCACCCGAAATACTGCTTCAAGATGGCGACGGGCACCGGCAAGACCTGGGTGCTGCAGGCACTGCTGATCTGGCAGCTGCTGAACAAGACGGCGGCGCTGCTAGAGGGCATCGACGACGCCCGCTTCACGCGGCAATTTATGGTGGTGGCACCGGGGCTGATCGTCTATGAGCGGCTGCTGGACGCGTTTTGCGGCAGGCTGGTGGAAGGCGGCAACGGCTCGGCGCGTGACTTTTCAACCTCGGACATCATGAAGGTGGCCGACCTTTTCATCCCCGAGGCGTACCGCGAGCAGGTGTTTGCCTTTGTGCGCGGCAACGTCTGCAGCAAAACTGAAATCGGCCTCAAAGCCACCGGCAACGGCATGATCGCCATCACCAACTGGCATTTGCTCAACGAAGGCGACAGCGCCGCCGAAGAGGTGCAAGACATTGAAGCGCCGGGCGCGCCGCTGGAGCCGCAGCAGGTCATCAACGCCGTGTTGCCCCTCATGCCGGGCCGCGCCACCGGCAACAGCCTGGACGTGCTGGATCGGCGCTATGCGCGCGGCAATGTGCTGGAGTTTCTGGCGGGCCTGCCCGAGCTGATGGTGTTCAACGACGAGGCGCACCACATCCACGAGTTCAAGCGCGAAGGCGAAAGCACCGAGGTGGAATGGCAAAAAAGCCTGTCCAGAATTGCTCAAACCAAAGGCAGGCGCTTTGTGCAGATGGATTTTTCCGCCACGCCTTACAACGACGTGGGCTCTGGCAAGAACAAGCGCAAGGTGTATTTTGCGCACATCATCACGGACTTCGACCTCAAAAGCGCCATGCGCGCCGGGCTGGTCAAGTCGCTGGTGCTGGACCGGCGCAAGGAAATCGGCGCGCTGCCGCTGGAGTTCAAAGCCGTGCGCGACGAACAAGGCAACCCGGCCTTGAGCGAAGGCCAGCGCGTGATGCTGCGCGCCGGGCTGCAAAAACTGCGCAAGCTCGAAGCCGACTTTGCCAAGATTGACCCGACGCGCCATCCCAAAATGCTGGTGGTTTGCGAAGACACCAGCGTGTCACCCCTGGTGGCTGCATTTTTCCGCGATGAAGCAAGCTGGGGCGAAGACGAGGTGATGCTGATCGACTCCGGCAAAAAAGCCGAGCTGGGTGAAAAGGACTGGGCACCCGTGCGCCAGCGCCTGTTCAGCGTGGACCGCCATGCCAGCCCCAAAGTCATCGTCAGCGTGCTGATGCTGCGCGAAGGCTT
>CAIYKK010000684.1 GCA_903926695.1 uncultured Burkholderiales bacterium | reverse complement strand
CAACTTACTCCGGGGAAAACTCATGGCAAACGCACGACTGGAAGAAACTTCACGCTCGATTAAAATCAAGTACGCTGCAACGGCTGGACTGATTGTCGTCGGGTTTCTGCTACAAGGCTACCAGGGGCTCTTAACCGGAGAAGAAGGCAGGTTTTTGGTTTGGGGTGCACTAGTGGGTCATTTGGCAATTGACTATTAATTTTTGCAGCGGCGATGGGCGACGGCGTACCGGACTGCGGGTACATGCACCCGAGCCGCCCAGCGCGTGCCGTCGTTGTCGGCTTCGTAGACGGCGAGCATAGCGCTTACCACCCCATCGGAAAGGCGTTGGCGCCTGATTCCATCCTTTGACGGTCGATTCCAAAGCATCAATAATTTGCTCCTGCGTTCGCGGATATTGTCCAGCTAATGCCCGGCTGACGATAATGCGCTGAATCGACTCGGCCATGTTCAACCACGATCCGCTCAACGGTGTATACAAGGGCATCACCCCGTGAGAGAACAGCCATAGCACCAGTGCCGGGGTCAGGTGACCGGCCAGGTTGTCCCATACCAACAGCATACGTAGTGGGGGCAATGCGTCGGGCAGAGTGATGCATTTTTTTAACCCTTCCTGCCACGATTCCCATATCCCATGATTGACGACAGCACTCACCGGGGCCAATTGCGGCAAATGATCCAGAGCCGCTGTCAGTTCCTCCTGGAGCCATGGATGCAGCACTGCGTTTGGAGTCGCAGTGACACCCTTGGCACGTAATTCGCCACTGCGTGGACAAAATAGGGTCAGCAGTTTGGCGGTGCCGTTACGGACATACTCATGTGGCTGATGCTTGGCCTGTCCTTGTTCGCCCCAGCTTTTTCCCGGATAGGGGCGAGTTTGATAGGGGCCAGCCTCATCTTCTGTCCATACCGCTAATCCCAGTCGATCTCCATCTCGATAAGCGCGCTCGATGAGATTTTTTTTTTGCTTCCGCATCGGGATCGCTGACCATCACCGTGCCACTGCGGCGCTTGCGTACCGCCTTGCCGGTGTCGCACCAGCTGCGTGCGGCCAGCCAGCGGAACCCCGCCGCGTGCAACACCTGGCTGATCGTATAGGTGCTGACATGGGGCAAACCATCCGGTGCACGGCGCAACGCGTCACGCAAAGTCATCAGGGACCAGGTCGCAGTTCCATCTCGCGCTGGATCCGGTGGGCGCCTGGCTTCGGCCAAAATGCGCTCACGGGCTGATGTGTCGTAACTTGGCTTGCGCCCGCCACCGCCATGTGGCTCCAATGCCGCCAAACCATCCCGATTGAAGCACGCCACCAACTGACTTACCGCTTGACCAGATCGACGCCCGGCTGCGGCTGCGGACGCAATATAGGTACAGCCTGATGCTACCTCCAATATTTCTTTTGTCCGAGCAACCACATCTGCGCGCTCACTACCCGACTTGGCAACATGTTCCAACGCCGATAGCTCTTGTTCCGTCAGATCTCGTAACGGATTTTTTCGGTATCGACTCATGATCTTCTCCTCGGTCACCTCTATCCATTAGACACCCATGCATTGATTTCGTTGCCAAATGACCCACTAGCGGGCCTGGTTGGCTCGTTATCAGTCCCAGCAATAGTGTGCTACGCACTGACACTTAACCGTAGCTCGACGGCAAAGGCCCGTGGCTGGCTGATAGTTGGGGCGCTGATGGTAGCTGTACCGCTATGGAAATAGCAAAACAACTAAAACCATGAAGGGGGCACGCCGAGCCAAAAAACCCTCTTTTTGAGAAAGTAGTGACATT
>CAIYKK010000683.1 GCA_903926695.1 uncultured Burkholderiales bacterium | reverse complement strand
TTCAAGCTCGGCTTTGGCGGCACGGTGACTTATGAAGCGTCGCGCCAAATCCGCCGTCTGGCCGCCACTTTGCCGCTGGAAAGCCTGGTGCTGGAAACCGATTCGCCCGACATCGCGCCGCACTGGCTGTACGCCACCGCCGCGCAGCGCGCCGCAGGCCAGCCGCAGGGCCGCAACGAGCCGGGCGAACTGCCGCGTATCGCCGCCGTGGTGGCTCAACTTCGCGGGTTAACGCCCGAAGCGCTGGCAGCGGCCACGACTGACAATGCGCTGCAGGCTTTTCCCAAACTGCGTGATTTGCTGCCATGCTGAGCTGGGTGGCAAGGCGCGCCGTTTTGCACAACATGGAGTGATCACAAGAATGAGCGATTTACCCGTTCCCAGCAATCCCGAAGCGGTTTTTAAAGCCTGGGCTTTGCAACGCGCCACCGAGCGCAAAGGCGGCCTGTCGCCGCGCTCGCAGGCTTCTTACCATTCGCTGTGGGTCGGCTGGATTGAGCATCTGCTGGCCCGTCAGGCCACGGACTGGAGCCAGGCGCGCTCGGACGATGTGCGCGCTTATCTTGAGTCGCTGAGTCCCCGCGCCCAGTTGCGCGGGCTGCTGCATGTCAGCACCGTGACCCAGCGCCGCTACTACCGCGTGCTCAAGAAAATTTACGACTTTGCGCTGGCGCAGGGCTGGATTCAAGTCAATCCGGTGGATGTGCAGGCCTCCGTGTCGCCGACGGAGGAGATGGATTCGCTGGTGTTTCACGCCCTCGACTGGGCGGCGCTGCTTCAGGCCGTGGCGCCGCCGCAAGACCCGCCGCCGCCCGAGCTGCCGTGGCTGGCGGTGCGCGATCAGGCGATTTTGCGGCTGATGATGCAGGCCGCTTTGACGGTGGCCGAACTGGCCGCGCTCGATTTGGGCGACGTGCGCCATCCCCGGCTGGGCCTGGAAAAAGGCGTGGGCGAACTGTGGCCCGCCCAAGCCGCCGCGCCCGAAGCCGAAGCCGAAGCCGAAGCCGACGCCGATACCGGTGCCAACGCCAACGCCAACGCCGATGCTGGTGCCACCACGCTGCCCGTGGCCCCCGTGGCGCTTGATCTGAACGGTGCCCGCGCCGCCCAGCAGCGGCGCATTGTGCTGGAGCCGCAGGCCAGCGCCGCCGTGCTGGCTTGGCTGACGCTGCGCGCCACGCTGCCCCTGCCGCAATCGGCGGACAGCCCGCTGTTTGTGTCGCGCAAAAAAGCCGGTCGGCTGACGCCACGCGCCCTGTTTCATCTGGCCAACCGGCACGTCAGCGCCACGCTGGGGCCGCGCTACCCCGACACCGTGCTGGCCCACGCCGGGCCGATGACGCTGCGCAATTCGTGCATCGTGCGCTGGCTCGATGCGGGCGTGGCTGACGACGACGTTCTGGCCCGCGCCGGGCTGCGCGAAGCCCAGGCTTTGCTGCGTCTGCGCAAGCATGTTCACCCTTGCGCCGAATGATTTTTGAAAATGGGCGCGGATTTTACATAATTTATTTTTTAAATATCTGTTTTCTATCATGCAACCAAGAAATAAGATAATTTTTGAAGGTATGTATTGCGTAAAATACACACACGACACCCAAACACGGCCCTGCTGGTCCGCAGTCACTCTTAAAAAGGATACGCAAATTGCGCACCGAAATGTTTCAGCAAGCGCTCAGAGAACTCAACGGCTCCACCGCCGACATTGAGGCCTCTGCGCTGATTTCCACCGACGGTCTGATGATCGCTTCGGCCCTTCCGCACGGCATGGATGAAGACCGCATCGGCGCCATGTCGGCGGCGCTGCTATCGCTGGGCGACCGCACCGCCCGCGAGTTGACACGCGGCGCCCTGAGCCGGGTTTTGATTCAGGGCGAGCGCGGCTACGTCATCATGAGTTCAGCCGGTCCCGAGGCCGTGCTGACCGTCCTGGCCAAGCCCAACGCCAAGCTGGGCCTGATTTTTCTGGACATCAAGAGGGCGGCCGAGGCGCTCTCCCAACTGGTTTAGCGGAGGCATCGCATGGGACTCCCCGACATGATTAGCCCGTCGCCGCAGGCGCGCCCGGCCCGGTTGACTTACACCGACGGTACGGCGCGCACCGTGTTTTGCACGGCGGTGGAAATGCCTTTCCCCGAGGGCAGCCTCATCGTCTCGCGCACCGATCTGCAGGGCGTCATCACCCACGCGAACCAGGCTTTTGTCGAGATGAGCGGCTACGAGCGCGAGGCGCTGATCGGCGCGCCCCAGCACATCCTGCGCCACCCCGACATGCCCAAAGCCGCTTTCAAAGACCTGTGGGACACCGTGTCGCAGGGTAAAAAGTGGCACGGCTACGTGAAGAATCTGCGCAAAGACGGCAGCTATTACTGGGTCTATGCCAGCGTCGTGCCCAATGTGCGCGGCGGCGTCATCACCGGCTACACCTCGGTGCGCCGCAAACCCTCGCGCACCCGCGTGGCCGAGGCCGCAGCGCTCTACGAAAAGTGCATCCTGCAGGAAGCCGCCCCGTCATGACACTCAATTTTCTGATCGCCCCCGATTTTTCTCCCGAGCGTTTTGCGGGCTGGCACATGCTCAACACGGCGCTGCAAAAGCGCTCGGGCATCCAGCTGCACCTGCTCACGCCCACCAGCGCCGCCGAACAGGCCGCTTTTCTGGCCGAAGGCAAGGCCGACATCGTCTATGCCAACCCGTTCGATGCCGCCGATATGGTGCGCGCTCTGGGCTACCTGCCGTTCGCCCGGCCCGTGAATCGCTCCGATGAAATGGTCATCGCCTGCGCCGCCGCCTCGCCCGTGCAAAAGGTTGAAGACCTCAAGCCCGGCTGCCGCATCGCCGTCACTGACAACAAAGACATCAAGCTCATCGGCCAGCGCCTGCTGGAGCCTGCCGACATCGGCCCGGCGGACATTCAATGGGTGATCGTGGACAGCTACCAAGCCGCAGCCCGCATGGCGATCAAGCGGGACGTGGACGCCGCGTTTTTTCTGGCCGACTCGTTTGCCTCGCTCTCGCGCATGACGCGCAGCCAGATTCGCCCGCTGGTTGAAAGCGCCATTCACGACATCAGCCACGTTGTGCTGGCGCATCCGCATTCGGCCCAGCATTTGCCCGCCCTCGGCGCGGCGCTGCTGGCGCTGCACGGCGACGAGTTCGGCCAATCGGTGCTGGACGCGCTGGGCATGGCCGACGGCTTTGAGCCGCTGTCGCAGGAAGACGCGGAGTTCATGATTGACCTGATGGACACGCTGCTCGACTGATCGACTTAGTGATGGCCGACCCTCTTTGTGCCCGCCAGGAAGTGCGGCGGCAAACGCGCAAGCTGACCCAGCGCCGCGACGATGTGGGCGCGCATCTGGCGCGGGTTCACGCGTCGCTGCAGCTCGATGGCATGGAGCCGGTGCAGGGCGCGCTGGCTGATTTGTTCGCCAGCTTTGGCGCGGATTCGGCGGCGCTCAAGGCGGCGGCGCTGCAATTGGCCGCGCCGCGTCTGGGCAGCCGGGTGGCGCGCCGCTTTGAGCCGTGGGTGGGCGCTGAGGCGCTGCCGCGCATCACGCCGCTGGCCACGCGCTGGAGCCTGATCGTCAGCGCCTCCGCCGATACGCCAGCGCGCTCGCGCCGCTGCAGCGCGGACGATTCGCGCCAGCTCGCCGCGCAGTTTCTGGCCGATTTTGACGTGCAGAATGGACCCGCGCAGGCGGCGTTTTTAGACCACTGCCTGACGTGTCAAGACCGCCTGGCCTTCATGACGGCGCGCCGCGAGCTGCTCAAGCGTCAGGGCGCTTTGCCCGCCGGGTGGGAGGCAGTTCAAAAAAAACTGGAAGGAGACGCCGTATGACAAAGAGCATCTCTCTGCTCGGCATGCCGGTGCGCGAAGCTGCCGCGCTGACGATTTTTGTCGGTGTCGGCATCAAGGGCGGCACCTGTAAAACTGTCGATTACCTGCCGGGCCGGGCGTTGCCACCGGCTGATTTTTGCGTGATTGACATGGCGGGCATTGGCCTGGGCCAGTGGTCGTCCAAGGCCGAGGTTGATCTGATCAGGCTGCTGGGCGGGCAAAGCGCTTTGCTGCTGCTGTCGGCCAACACCGTCTGGCCGGACAAGGCGCAGGGCCACGGTCGCCAGCGGCTGCACTGCCTGGTCAAGCCCTACACCAGCGAAGACATGCGCGCCGCCTTGGGCCGCTTGGGGCTGGGCGTTTGCGCGCCGGGCCGCACCGCCAGCCCGCAGCCCTTTGCTGCCCGACCCGCCGCGCCGCCGCCCTTTGCTGCCCGGCCTGTCGCAGCGCCCGCCGCCGCATCATCTGCCGCCGCAGCGCCCGCTACCGCAGCGCAGTCAGCCGCCA
>CAIYKK010000682.1 GCA_903926695.1 uncultured Burkholderiales bacterium | reverse complement strand
TTCGTCCATCACGGCCTTGGCGGCGATTTCTGCCACATCAAAAGCGCGTTTGCTGAACTGCCCTTCAGGAAAATATTTCATCGACCAGGCCTCGCTGCCCAAGCGGTAGGACTCCAGCGTGTGCGCCTGCAAACCCTGGCCCAGAATCAGCTCGGTCGAGCGCCCGCCAATGTCCACAACGAGTCGGCGCTGGTCCGACTGCGGCAGCAGATGCGCGACGCCTTGGTAAATCAGCCGGGCTTCTTCGCGCCCGGCAATCACGTCGATGGGGAAACCCAGAATCTCCTGCGCCCGGCCCAAAAATTCATCGCGGTTGCGCGCTTCGCGCAGCGTCTGGGTGGCCACGGCGCGAACCTGGGTTTTGTCAAACCCTTTCAGGCGCTCGCCAAAGCGCGCCAGGCAGTCCCAGCCGCGCTGCATGGCTTCGAGGCTGAGGTTGCGCTCGGCGTCCAGGCCGTTGCCCTGACGCACGGTTTCCTTGAGGTATTCGGTGCGCTGGATGCGGCCGTGGTCCAAGCGACCAATTTCCAGGCGAAAGCTGTTGGAGCCTAAATCCACAGCGGCGAGCAGGAGTCCGTTTTGCATGTCTGAGTCTGTTGTTCGGGGATCGGCCAGCATAGCACCGGCGCGCCCTCCAGATGCAAGCCGTTAACCAATGAGCCGACCGTCTGATGTCAGCAGGCTTTGCGTGACATAGGTACTGCTTCTGCGGGCGGGGTTAAAGCTGATGCGAAATCCCCCCACATCCAGAGTGGCTCGCCGCTGAAATGCGCTCAGTGCGGTTTGGCGCGTCAGCGGGCCATTGACCTCGCTGAGCACTTGGTACGTGTAGCGGGCGGCGATAAAACCGGCCAGGCTCAACGGTGTGGGGGCTTCATCAAACAGCCGTGCCAGCGTTTCACGGTACTTCTTGACCACTGGCAGGGTCGAGCTCATCAGCGGCACGGGCTGGGTTGCGGTCACCGGGATGTTGCGCGAAGCACCCATTTGCATCAGGGTTTTGAGGTTGACATCGGCCAGGGCGACGAGGTAGCGCTGGCGGGCCTGTTTTTCCAGGCTTCGCGTGAACTGGGCCAGCTCAGGCGTCCCCCCGATAAACAGGATCACTGCAGGCGTCTCGGCGGTGAGCTTTTGGCCAAGCGACTGCAGATCGTTCGTGGCTTGGTAGGAAGCGAGCTCAAGCTGCAGGTCGATGGCGATCCGCTCGACTTCGGTATGGTAGGCGGCGTAGATCTGCGGGCTGGCATACACCGCTCCCAGCGCCTTGGTGCCGATCATGGAGAGATTTTTCAGGGCGTGTGAAATCTGTTCCTGGCGTGCTGCAAAGATAGGAAAGGTTTTGCTGTCGATTTCCAGGCTGGCGTTTTGCAGCCAGGGCGCGGCGTGGGCGATGTTGAGCTCGTCCTTGCGCGACAGGGCCAGGAGCTGGCTGGCCAGCTGGTCGCCAACGCTGCCGGACAGAACGACGCAGGCCGGGTTGTTTTTGATCGGCTCCAGCGCGGCCTGCAGACTGGCGGGCGTGCCGTTGGTTTCCAGGACGAGATGCTCGACCTGTCGGCCACCGATGCCGCCGTGCAGGTTGATGTCTTGCCAGGCAGCGCGCGCGCCGATCAGAAAATCCTTTGACACATCCTGCTGCGCCTGTGAAAAATCAACACACTGTGCGATAACAACGCTGCCATGTGCAGACGATGAGGGCGATTTTCCAGTCTGCCCTGCCCAGCCGGTGGTGGCAGCGCAGGCGGTGAGCAAACCGGCATGCTGCAGCCATTGGCGGCGGCTGGTGGCGGTGACGAGTGGAACGGGACGCTTGAGCATGGAAATCTCCCTAGTGACAACGGTGTCCAGCGTAAAAGCGCAGAGTGACCGCTGTGCGTCAAAGATTTGAAGCTTTTGTGACAGTCATAAAAGCGTGTCACAACTTTGTCACACAAGCCTTTTACAGTGGCGCCATCTTTCCACAACAATCCTGAAGGTGTCCTGATGAAATCGAGCTTCAATGTTTCCCTGAGCGTGACCCTGGGCGCGGCCCTGATGTCATTTGCCACGCTGTCAGCAGCGCAGGATGTCACTGGTGCAGGCGCGACTTTTCCGGCGCCACTGTATGCCAAATGGGCCGCTGACTACAACAAAGCCACGGGCGTCAAGATCAACTACCAGTCGGTGGGTTCGGGCGCTGGCATTCGCCAGATTGAAGCCAAAACCGTCGATTTCGGCGCTTCCGACATGCCGCTCAAAGATGACGAGCTGGCCAAAAAAGGCTTGACACAATTCCCCGCCGTCATCGGCGGTGTGGTTCCAGTGGTCAACATCAAGGGCATTGCGCCCGGCCAGCTGAAATTGACCGGCCAGGTGCTGGGCGATATCTACCTGGGCAAGATCACCCAGTGGAGCGACCCGGCCATCAAGGCACTCAACCCCGGCCTGCCTTTGCCAGACGCCGCCATCGCACCCGTGCGCCGCGCCGACGGTTCGGGCACCAGCTTCATCTTCACCAACTACCTGAGCAAGGTCAACGCCGAGTGGAAAACCAAAGTGGGCGAGGGCACGGCAGTGAACTGGCCCGTGGGCGCTGGCGGCAAGGGCAATGAAGGCGTGGCCGCTTTTGTGAGCCGCCTGCCTAACTCGATTGGCTACCTGGAATACGCCTACATCAAGCAAAACAAGCTGACCTTTGCGCAGATGAAAAACGCCGACGGCAATTTTGTCTCGCCCGATGACACGGCTTTCAAGGCCGCAGCCGCTGGCGCCCAGTGGTCCAAGACCTTCTACCAGATTCTGACCGAGCAGCCCGGCAAGGATGCCTGGCCCCTGACCGGCGCGACCTTCATCCTGATGCACAAAGCCCAGGACAAGCCCGAGCAGGCCGCTTCTTCGCTCAAGTTCTTTGCCTGGGCTTACAAAAACGGCGACCAGACCGCTGACACGCTGGACTATGTGCCTATGCCCGCCACTGTGAAGGTCATCATCGAAAAATCCTGGGCCGACATCAAGGATGTGTCGGGCAAAGCCATCGCCTACAAATAAGCTGTTCACTTCAGTTTCAATTCACAGGGGTTTTATTCCGTGTCCTCTACACTTCCGGCAAGCCGGGCCGATTTTGCGCTTCCGGCAAAAGCGACCGGACGCGCCATGGCCAATCCTCCCCCCTCAACCCCTGTGAAGCGAAGCCGGTTACCAGACCGCCTTTTTGGCTGGGCCGCGTTGGGGGCAGCACTGCTGACCTTGGCGCTGCTTCTGGCGATTTTGATTTCTCTGGTTATCGGCGCCTGGCCCGCGATCAGCAAATACGGGCTGAGCTTTTTGACCCGCAGCGCCTGGGATCCGGTGCAAAACGAATACGGCGGGCTGGTGATGATTTACGGCACGCTGGCCACGTCCTTTATCGCGCTCTTGATTGCGGTGCCGGTGAGTTTTGGCATTGCGCTGTTTTTGACTGAACTCTCCCCGGCCTGGCTCAAGCGCCCGCTGGGCACCGCGATTGAACTGCTGGCCGCCGTGCCGTCTATCGTGTATGGCATGTGGGGGCTGCTGGTGTTCGGGCCAATTCTGGCGACCTATGTGCAGCAGCCGCTGCAGGCCATGTTCAGCGGCGTGCCTTATTTGGGCGCGCTGTTTTCCGGGCCACCGGTCGGCATCGGCATTTTGTCGGCGGGCATTATTTTGGCCATCATGATCATTCCGTTCATTGCCTCGGTGATGCGCGATGTGTTTGAAGTCACGCCCGTGTTGCTCAAAGAATCGGCTTACGGCCTCGGTTCGACGACCTGGGAAGTGGTTTCCAAAGTGGTGTTGCCCTACACCAAATCGGGCGTCATGGGCGGCATCATGCTGGGTCTGGGCCGGGCGCTGGGTGAAACGATGGCGGTAACCTTTGTCATCGGTAACTTTAACCAGCTCGATTCGCTGAGCCTGTTTCAAGCGGCCAACAGCATCACCTCGGCGCTGGCCAACGAGTTTGCCGAAGCCGCTGACGGCCTGCATCAGGCGTCGCTGATTTATTTGGGATTGGTGCTGTTTTTCATCACGTTTGTGGTGCTGTCGCTGTCCAAGCTGCTGCTGTCGCAGTTGCAAAAAAATGAAGGAGCCAAAACATGAACGCCGTGATGCAACAAGCCCGGCTGGCCAAGTTCAACCAGCGCAAGCGCGTCAACCAGATCGCGCTGGTGCTGTCGCTGGCGGCAATGGGATTTGGCCTGTTTTGGCTGTTTTGGATTTTGTGGGAAACCCTGCGGCTGGGCATCGCGGGGATTTCGCTGGCCACTTTCACCGAGATGACGCCTGCGCCCAATGAGGACGGCGGCATTGCCAACGCGATCTACGGCTCGTTTTTGATGGTGTCGCTGGCCACGTTTGTCGGTACGCCCATCGGCATCATGGCGGGCATTTATCTGGCCGAGTACAACACCAAAGGCCCGCTGGCTTCGGTCACGCGGTTTGTGAACGACATTTTGCTGTCCGCGCCGTCCATTGTGATTGGCCTGTTTGTTTATACGGTCGTGGTGTCGCGCTTTCATTCGTTTTCGGGCTGGGCGGGTATCGTGGCGCTGGCGCTGATTGTGATTCCGGTGGTGATCCGCACGACGGAAAACATGCTGCAACTGGTGCCGCCCGGCCTGCGCGAAGCCGCTTATGCGCTGGGCGCACCCAAGTGGAAAGTCATCCTGAGCATCACGTTGCGCGCTGCCCGCGCTGGTGTGGTCACCGGCATCTTGCTGGCCGTAGCGCGCATTGCCGGTGAAACGGCGCCGCTGCTGTTCACCGCGCTGAGCAACCAGTTCTGGACTTCCAACCTGAGCCAGCCGATGGCCAGCCTGCCCGTCACCATTTTCAAGTTTGCGATGAGCCCTTATGAAAACTGGCAGCATCTGGCCTGGGCTGGCGTGTTCATCATCACGGTGGCGGTGCTGGGGCTGAATATTCTGGCGCGTGTGCTGACACGCAAAAAAGACTAAGAACAAAACAAGGTCAACGATGGAAACTCTGAACGCCACCCGCGAAAAATCGAAACTTTCGGTGAAAAACCTGAATTTTTATTACGGAAAATTTCACGCCCTCAAGGGCATCAACCTGGAAATTCCCGAAAAGAAAGTCACCGCCTTCATCGGCCCCTCGGGCTGCGGTAAATCCACGCTGCTGCGCATTTTTAACCGGATGTACGAGCTGTATCCCGAGCAGCGCGCTGAAGGTCAGGTGCTGCTCGACGGCGACAACCTGCTGACTTCCAAAGAAGATGTGGCGCTGCTGCGCGCCAAGGTCGGCATGGTGTTTCAAAAACCGACGCCGTTTCCGATGTCGATTTACGACAACATCGCTTTTGGCGTCAAGTTGTTTGACAACCTGAGCGCCGCCGACATGGATGATCGGGTTGAATGGGCGCTGCGCAAGGCCGCGCTGTGGACCGAGGTCAAAGACAAACTCAACCAGAGCGGCTCCAGCCTGTCAGGCGGCCAGCAACAGCGCCTGTGCATTGCACGCGGCATTGCCATTAAGCCCGAAGTGCTGTTGCTCGACGAGCCCTGCTCGGCGCTGGACCCGATTTCCACGGCCAAGGTTGAAGAGCTGATCGCCGAACTGAAAAACGATTACACGGTTGTCATCGTGACCCACAACATGCAGCAGGCCGCCCGCTGCAGCGACTACACCGCCTATATGTATTTGGGCGACCTGGTGGAGTTTGGCGTGACCGAAGATATTTTCTTCAAGCCCAAGCGCAAAGAAACCGAAGACTACATCACCGGCCGTTTCGGCTGATCAGAGGCAGGAGGAGAAAAATCATGGCAGACAAACATTTATCGACCCAGTTCGACAGCGAACTCAATGACGTGTCGTCCCGCGTGATGGAGCTGGGCGGGCTGGTCGAAGCTCAGTTGCGGCTGGCGATTTACGCGCTCTCGCAGTTCAGCGCCGAGAGCGCCGATCAGGTCATCGAAACCGAAAGCCGCGTCAACGGCATGGAGCTGGACATTGACCGCGAGCTGTCGTCGATCATCGCCCGGCGCCAGCCGACGGCGCGCGACTTGCGCTTGCTGATCGCCATTTCCAAAACCACGGCTAATTTAGAGCGCGCTGGCGACGAGGCGACCAAAATCGCCCGCATGGTCAAGTCCATCATTTTGAGCGGCTCGGCGCGGGCGCTGCCTTCGTCCGATTTGCGCGTCGCCGCTGAACTGGCTTCGGGCCTGCTGCGCAAGGCGCTGGATGCGTTTGCCCGGCTGGATACGACGGCGGCGGTGTCGATCCTGAAGGAAGACGACCAGATCGACGCGGAGTTCGATGGCTTTGTGCGCAAGCTCATCACCTACATGATGGAAGACCCGCGCACCATCTCGGCCAGCCTGGACCTGCTGTTCATCGCCAAGGCCATCGAGCGTGTCGGCGACCACGCCAAGAACATCGCCGAATTCATCATCTACATCGTCAAGGGCGCCGATGTGCGCCACAGCCCGATGGAACAGGTGGAATCCGCCGTCAAGCAATGAAACACCTGCCGCGCATTTTGGTCGTCGAAGACGAGCCCGCCATCGCTGAGCTGATTGCGGTCAATCTCAAGCACGGCGGTTTTAGTCCCGTTCTGGCTTATGACAGCGTGGCGGCCCAGCGCGAATTGGACGTGGCGCTGCCCGATTTGATCCTGCTCGACTGGATGCTGCCGGGCCAGAGCGGCTTGATGCTGGCGCGGCAGTGGCGCAAGCAGGAGCGCACCAAAAGCATTCCGATCATCATGCTGACGGCACGCGGCGACGAGCCGGACAAGGTGGCGGGGCTGGACGCGGGCGCGGACGACTACATCACCAAGCCGTTTTCCACGCAGGAGCTGCTGGCGCGCATCCGCGCCGCGCTGCGCCGCCGCATCCCCGAGCCTGAAAGCGAAGGCGAAGGCGTGAGTGTGGGCGAGCTGGCGCTTAACGGCGCGACGCACCGCACGACGCACCAGGGGCGCGAACTCAAGCTCGGGCCAACCGAGTTCAAGCTGCTGCATTACCTGATGAAACACGCCGAGCGCGTTCACAGCCGCGCCAGCCTGCTCGACAACGTTTGGGGCGATCAGGTGTTTATTGAAGAGCGCACGGTCGATGTTCACGTCAAGCGCCTGCGCGAAGCGCTGGGCACGGCGGGCACCATGATCGAAACTGTGCGCGGCGCAGGCTACCGGCTCACCCGCAGCACTGAACGAACTGCCGCTGCGCCCACCGGACAATGAGGCGCTGGCTGGTGTTGGCCGCCTGCATGGCGGCGGGCGGGGCTTTTGGCTGGTGGGCGGCGGCCCGTGAGGGGTTGCCTTGGGGCTTGCTGTTGGGCGCGGCTGTCTGGCAGCTGCTCGACACGCTGGCGGCCCGGCGGCTGTTGCAATGGTTGCGCTCCGAGCAAACCCACGAAACGCCGGTGCCCATGACGGGCGCGCAGCCCCGACTGCCCGGCGTCTGGAGCGAAGTGGCCGACCGCGTGCGCCGCCTGCTGAAAAAACGCGATCAACAGTATCAAGGTAACCAGGCCCGGCTGGAAGAATTCCTCGCCGCGCTGCAGGCTTCGCCCAACGGCGTGGTGCTGCTCGACGCCCAGGGACGCATCGAATGGTGCAACCAGCCAGCGGCGCAGCACTTCGGCTTTGACGCCCGGCGCGATCTGCAGCAGCACATTGCCAATCTGGTGCGCGAACCGATCTTCAAGGCTTATCTGGCGCAGGGCGATTTTTCCCGCGAACTGGCCATTTCCGGCCACGCCAGCACCCCGACGCGACCGGTCAAACTCTCGGTGCATGTCAGCGGCTACGGCGACAACCGCAGACTGCTGCTCTCGCGCGACATCACCGCCGTGGAGCAGGCCGAAGCCATGCGGCGCGATTTTGTCGCCAACGTGTCGCACGAAATCCGCACGCCGCTGACGGTGGTAGCCGGTTTTATCGAAACCCTGCAAAACCTGCCGCTGAAAAAAGCCGAGCGCGAGCGTTATCTGGCGCTCATGGCCCAGCAGTCCCTGCGCATGCAGACGCTGGTTTATGACCTGCTGACCCTCTCGCGCCTCGAAGGCAGCCCGCTGCCCGGCGCTGGCGAATGGGCGGCGGTCAACACCCTGTTTGAGCAGTGCGAGCAGGAGGCCAGAGCGCTGTCGAGCATGCTGGCACCGCAAGGCCACGAGCTGGCGTTTGAATCCTTTCCAGTGTGCGAAATTACCGGTAACGCCAGCGAAATCCGCAGCGCTTTTTCTAACTTGGTGAGCAACGCCGTGCGTTACACACCGGGCGGGGGGCTGATTGCCGTCAGCTGGACGGTGCTGGCCGACGGGCGTGGCCAATTCCAGGTCAGGGATTCCGGCCCCGGCATTGCGCCCGAACACCTGCCGCGCCTGACGGAGCGCTTTTACCGGGTGGACCGCAGCCGCTCGCGTGAAACCGGCGGCACCGGGTTGGGGCTGGCGATTGTCAAGCACGTCGCCCAGCGCCACGGTGCGGCGCTGGAGATCACCAGCCAGATCGGCCAGGGTTCATGCTTTTCTATTGTTTTCCCGGCGAGCCGGGTGCGGCAGCTTTAGGCGAGACAATTTTTCACTGAAGATTAAACCGCTACCAAAGACTTAAAATAATCCCAATAAGCTTCGGACGCGAGCGGGAAAAGTCACAGGCAAGAGGCCCCATGAATGCAGTAGAAATTGAAGCCGCCCTGTCGGAGCTGGCCCTTGCGCCTTTCGACGCGGCGCAATTCCCGTTTTTGTTCCTGGCCGCTTTCGGCAACAAAGACACCACGCTCCAGCGTCTGCGCTCGGGCAATAACAATGCCTCAGATGTACCCGGCGGCGTGCTCCAGCGCAGCAACATCCACATTGCCGTGTGCGCGCCGGGTGAAGAAAGCGCCGTGGGCGACACCCTTAAAGCCCTGCGCGCCAGCCCGACCAGCGTTAAAGCCAAGGCCAAATTCATCCTCGCCACCGACGGGCAGACGCTGGAAGCCGAAGAGCTGGCCAGTGGCGAAACCCTGGCCTGCGCCTACCCGGCGTTTGCCGACCACTTCGGCTTTTTTCTGCCGCTGGCGGGCATCTCCACCCTCAAGGAGATCAAGGACAACCCGATTGACGTGCGCGCCACCGGGCGGCTGAACAAGCTGTACGTCGAGCTGCTGCGCGAAAACCCCGACTGGGCCAGCGACGAGCGCCGCGCCGACATGAACCACTTCATGGCGCGGCTGGTGTTTTGCTTCTTTGCCGAAGACACCGACATCTTCAACGGCCAAGGGCTGTTCACCCAGACCGTGGAGCAGATGAGCGAGCCGGGCGGCGCCAACACCCACGAGGTGCTGTCCGAAATCTTCCGCGCCATGAACGTGCCCACCCGGCACGCGGGCATGCTCGACAACCGGCACCGCGTGGCGGCGCAGCTGCGCCCTTGGGCCGATCAATTCCCGTATGTGAACGGCGGCCTGTTTTCCGGCAGCACGGAAGTGCCGCGCTTCACGCGCATGGCGCGCACCTACCTGCTGCACGCGGGCGCCCTGAAATGGCGCGAGATCAACCCGGACATTTTCGGCAGCATGATTCAGGCCGTCGCCGATGACGAAGAGCGCGGCGCGCTGGGCATGCACTACACCAGCGTGCCGAACATCCTGAAGGTGTTGAACCCGCTGTTTCTGGACGAGCTGCGGGCGCAACTGGCCGAGGCGGGTGACAACGAGCGCAAGCTCCTGAACCTGCGCAAGCGCATGGCGCGCATCCGGGTGTTTGACCCGGCCTGCGGCTCGGGCAATTTTTTGGTGATTGCCTACAAGCAAATGCGCGCCATTGAAGCCGTCATCAACGAGCGCCGGGGCGAGTCGCACCGGGGCAGCGAGATTCCGCTGACCAACTTCCGGGGCATTGAGCTGCGCAATTTTCCGGCGGAGATTGCCCGGCTGGCGCTCATCATTGCCGAGTTTCAGTGCGACGTGCTGTACCGGGGGCAGAAAGACGCGCTGGCGGAATTTTTGCCGCTAGATGCGGAGAACTGGATTGTGTGCGGCAATGCGCTGCGGCTGGATTGGCTGGGCATTTGCCCGCCGACGGGCACGGGCGTGAAGTTAATAGCCGATGATTTATTCGGCACGCCGCTGGATCAGTCGGAAATGGATTTTGCGAATGAAGGCGGGGAGACGTTTATTTGCGGCAATCCGCCGTATTTGGGCAGTACATGGCAATCGGCGGAACAAAAAGATGACTTAAAGGCGATTTTTAATCACCGCTGCAAAACGTGGAAATCGCTGGATTACGTGGCGGGCTGGTTTATGAAGGCCGCCGATTACGGAACACGCACCCCAACTGCCGCCGCCTTTGTGTCCACCAACTCGATTTGTCAGGGTTCACAGGTGCCGATTCTTTGGCCCATGATTTTTGCCAGCGGCCATGAAATAGCCTTTGCACACACTTCGTTCAAGTGGACTAATCTTGCCAGCCATAACGCCGGGGTGACAGTGGCAATTGTGGGCATTGCCAAACTGCCACCCAAAGTACGGCGACTGTTTGCCATCACCGACGAAGGTGGCACGGTGGTCAAAGAGGTGGCGCACATTAACGCTTATTTGGTGCCTGGGGCTAATGTGGTGGTGGAGAAACTCCCTTGCACTTTAGGCGGTCAGTCAGAAATGGCCAAAGGCAATCAGCCAACTGATGGCGGCTATTTGCTACTGAACCACGATGAGCTGGCTGCGCTGGGATTGAGTACCACGCAACAAAGCCGTTTCATTCGCCGTATCTATGGCTCCGAAGAGTTCATTCATAACAAACTGCGGTTTTGCCTATGGATCGAAGACCAACACTTGGACGAAGCACTAAAGATTCAAGCCATCGTGAAACGCATTGAGGGCGTTCGCAAGATGCGGCTGGCCAGCCCTAAAGCGGCAACTGTCGAAACTGCCAATACGCCACATAAATTCGGTGAAGTTCGCCAAAAAGGGAATGAAACAGCAATCATCGTTCCAAGCCACAGTTCTGAAAATCGCCCGTATTTGCCCGTGGGCTATGAGGCAATAGGCACCATCACGAGCAATGCAGCCTTTGGCCTATACGACGCACCTCTCTGGAACATGGCTCTCATCGCCTCCCGCCTCCATTTGGTTTGGGTGGCAACAGTCTGCGGCAAACTGGAAACGCGCTACCGCTACTCCAACACCCTCGGCTGGAACACCTTCCCCGTCCCCTTCCTCACCGAGCAAAACAAGGCCGACCTGACGGCCTGCGCTGAAAACATCCTGCTGGCCCGCGAAGCGCATTTCCCCGCCACCATCGCCGACCTGTACGCCCCGGATGCCATGCCCGAAAACCTGCGCCACGCCCACGCGCTGAACGACGAAGTGCTGGAGCGCATCTACATCGGTCGCCGTTTCAAAAACGACACCGAGCGGCTGGAAAAGCTGTTTGAGCTGTACACCAAGATGACAGCGGCAACAGCAGCCAAGCCCGCCAAGAAAACGGCAACGAGAAAGCAGCATCCCGCCTCTAAAGTGCTGAAAGACCGCTCTGATCTGGCAGGGCATTTTGCCGATTTTCCCTTGCGCGAGGAAAACCCGGTCTCGCCTTCTGCCGATACGCCGCGTTTGGAGCAAAACCTTGATATTGAGAACAGAAATTGAGCATGAATGAAACTCCGCCAAGTTTTGTTTCGCCACCCGAGGGATATGCGGACTGGCTGGCCGACCTCAAAAGCCGCATCCATAGCGCCCAGC